>JAFDAT010000403.1 GCA_019313725.1 Deltaproteobacteria bacterium | reverse complement strand
CCAAAATATTCTCAAATGGATGGACAATGACGATTATGGATTTTGCTATGAAATTGAAAGAAACGTGGTTAAGGTGCTGAATAAAAAATCGGTGAAGTTGTTTGAGTCTGTAATCAAGTCCCGACTTGAGAAAGCCTTCGCTACGGTTCTACAAAAAAGACGCGCACAAGTTTCTGATTTCCCATTGGAAGTTCGAAAAAATATATCCATATTGAAAGTTATTTACATTGAATCAAAAGATAACGACGCTTATTTGGCTCTCTGTGAAAAAATGGAAACAACGCCCAAGGACTGTGAAAACATAGCCAACCTTTACAAGGCTAAACACCAACGCCAAAATGCACTAAGCTGGGTTGAAAATGGTCTGAAACTGGAGAAAAAAGGCGGCTGGGGCAATCAATCTAGTTTCGGATTAACAGAATTAAAACAGGACCTATTGCATAAACTTGGACGTAAGGAGGATGCACTTGATTTTGCATGGACTGAATTCAAAATGTATCCCTCGGATTTTTCCTATGAAACCCTAATGAAATTCGTTGGTAAAAAAGATGTAAAGCACTGGCATCAAAAGGCCCTTGAGAAAACTAAAGGTACATCTTTGTCCGGTTTCATCGATATTTGTGTAAAAACCAGGGAATGGGACACACTCGCCGAGCATATCTCCTCTATTGATGCCGAACTGCTTGAAAGCCTCAGCCATTACACAACAGAAAGAGCATAAAAAGGGGAAAAGCAAATATTATCAATATGCGTTAGAACATTTCCGGAATGCCCGCAAGCTATATGAAAAAGCCGGTCAGGATCAATTGTGGTTTGACCTTGTTGAAAGAGTGCGGAGGGATCATTCCCGCAAACACAGTTTTATCGGCTATTTTGAAGAAATAGTAGATAAACGTCCATTGAAAAAACCTGAGTCATTTGAAAAAAGAGCGCAGAAGCGATGGAAAAAACAAATATCATAACCAACATATATTTACGACATAGCCCGATTCTTTCTTTTCAATCCAAAGGAGGTCAATATGCTGGAACAGGAATGGAACCCCGGTCTATTACTTAAAGTATCCGGAAGTTACTGGCAGACATGCGCCCTGCACACCAGCGTGAAACTAGATCTGTTCACCATTATCGGCAAGGCGACACTGTCAGGTAAAGCCATCGCAGAAAAGGCCGGCCTCGATGAAATGGCCCTGGCAAGGCTGCTCGATGCCCTTGCGGCAATGCAGCTGCTCGTGAAGGAGGACGGGCACTATAAAAACACCTCCGCCGCCGTAAAATTCCTATCTAAAAAATCGAAAAGTTACATCGGACACATGATCAATCACCACCACCACCTTATGGACTCGTGGACCCGTATGGCAGAATCTTTGAAAACCGGCCAGCCCAACCGGCGCCGGGCGTCTTACAGTGAAGAGGAGGAGCGGGAAAGTTTTCTGATGGGCATGTTCGTCATTGGCATGCACACCGCACCGACGCTGGCCGGGGAGATCGATCTGTCCGGCAGGCGTACCCTGATCGACATCGGTGGGGGACCGGGGACTTTTGCCATTCATTTCTGCCTGAAAAACCCTGAACTCAAAGCCACCGTCTACGACCTTCCCACTACGCGGCCATTTGCGGAAAAAACCATTAAAAAATTCGGGCTGGCGGACAGAATCAATTTTCTGGATGGCAACTATGTGGAGGAAGACATCGAGGGCGCCTATGACGCGGCCTGGCTTTCCCATATACTGCACGGAGAAGGGCCTGAAACATGCCTTGAAATCCTGAAAAAGACCGTGTCGGTGCTGGTCCCCGGCGGCATCATCTGCATCCATGACTTCATTCTGCACGACACCATGGACGGCCCCCTTTTCCCGACGCTGTTTTCCATCAACATGCTGCTGGGCACGGAATCAGGCCGGTCCTACTCCGAAACCCAGCTCATGGACATGCTGGAAAAAGCCGGGGTTAAAGAGGCCCGACGGTTGTCTTACGTCGGTCCGACGGAGTCAGGGGTAATCGTAGGTCAAACCAAATCTTGATAAACCGGAGTTGAATATCCAACAATCAATATCCAGCGCCCAATGATCAAGTTCCGGCAGGGCTGAACAGACTGTCCAACAACGCTTCATTCGAAGCAATGGCATGTTTTTTTCAGGGCTGAAGCCCTGGCCTACATTGGCAACACTCTGATTATTCATATATTATTTCGACCGACAACTGAAGCCTTCCTCCAACCCGCAACTTGCAACTCGTAACAGTTGTTTTTGTTCATCATTCGATGTTGGACGTTCGATGTTCGATGTTCAGTTTTTTTAAAACATAATCCTTCTCGAAAAATGTTGCCTCTTATTTACCGCTGCGAACCTGCTCTTTGATGCGCTGGACGTGCCCCCGCCCCAGCCCCTTGACTTCACACCCCAGTTCAAAATATCGCTGAATGGATGCGTCGTCCAGGATCCCGAAGCAGTCGACCACGGCAACCGGGCAGCCGGTCATTTCCAGCACATTTTCAGGGGTGAGTTGCATGTACTGCCGATGCCTGACCGCGAGTATCACCGCATCCACGCCCTTCAAGGCTTCAGACAGATCTGCGTGCATCCGTATATCGCTGAGATCATCCTGATTGCGAAAGAACCTGGCCCAGGACTTACCCGGGGCCGGGTAGGTGTCCTGTTTTTCGAGTTCCCACCAGTGTTTGACATATGGGTCGTGGGCCACGACTTCCCCGCCCATCTCGGTCAGCTTGCGTACAATCAGTTCCGAACCGCTGTAACGGGTGTCGCCGACATCCTCCCGGTAGGACGCCCCTAGCAACGCGACGCTTGAGGCCGCGACGATCTTGCCCATATTCCGCAACGCATCCCTGACCAGTTCGGCCACATGCAGTGCCCGCGTGTCGTTGATATCGATGGCCGCAGGCGTAATTTTGAAAATATCATCATCGAACCCCATCAGGGTATTGTAGGCCCAGACCCCCAGCCCGCCGTCTTTGGGCAGGCAGTAGCCGCCGATCCCCGGACCGGGGAACATAATATTGGAATGCGTGGGTCTCACCTTGATGGCCTTGATCACCTTGGTCAGATCCACCCGGTTGCGTTCGGCAAACCGGCTCCATTCGTCCAGGAATGCCAGAATGGTCGCGCGGTAGGAATTCTCCACAATTTTGCAGGTCTCGCTTTCAATCGGGTGATCCAGGACCGTCAGCGGATACTGGTCGACATTCAGCACATTGGACAGAAATTGTTGGACACGCTCGCGGGCCGTGGCATTGATCCCGCTGCAGACCCGCCAGAAATCACGAATGGAGGCCACATATTCCCTGCCGGGCATAACCCGTTCGAAGGAGTGCGCCAGCAGGGGTTCCACATCCTTCAAGCCCCTTTTGTCAAACGCTTTTTTTATGATCGGCCAGGCCACATACTCCGTCGTACCCGGCGGCACCGTGGTTTCGATGAGGACCAGGCAGTCGGGGCCGATTTTCTCGCCGATCACCTTCAGGCTGCTCTCAAGGGCCGCAATATCGGCCTGTCCTTTGCGCACATCCCCCAGGGTCTCTTTCTGGTAGTCGCACTGAACATCCACCACGACCACATCCGCCAGCGAAAGCGCATCGTAAGTGAACGTCGCTATCAGGTTTCTTCGCTGCATGACGCAGCGCTCGATCAAGAGAGCGACCTCAGGATCTTCGGCCACGACCGGCGCCACACCTCTGTTGAGGTATGGTATTTTCCAGTAGGACCGCACCGAGGGCCGCTGCATGCCGATGACAAAGTACAACGGTTCATCCGTTCCCTCCCGTGTGGAATCGGCCACGACCCCGGCCATCACCGCGCCGACAAATCCGACACCCATGACCACCACGATCTCACGTCCCATTTTACGCTGCTCTGCAGCCAGTTTCTCCAGTTTTTCATACTCTGCCCGGTATTCACTTTCATCCGGCAGCGCAAAGGATTCGCCTGAAGGACAGATGGAGACTGACGATAGACGCTCCCCCTGGCTTTCCGCCGGACTCTCTGATGGACCAGTTTTTTGTGTAGTC
>JAFDAT010000066.1 GCA_019313725.1 Deltaproteobacteria bacterium | reverse complement strand
TTCGATGCAGAGCACACCGAAGTAACACGACAGGCAGAAAGCCACTTCCGTCAGCATGGAATGTACATTGGCATGCCAGAAGATGAACCAGCCCCGCAACGGCTGCCCGATATCGATGGCCAGGATGAGCAGGGCGGAACTGTAACAAATATAACCGATCAGGACTGCAAAATTGATGATGTTTTTCAGTTCATCCTTGCCCACGATATACTTTAAAAACCCGGTAAAAAAAGCGCCGCCGCCTAGGGCGATAACCCCTAGGTCCGCCCAGATCCACAGCGCAAAACCATATGCATTGTTCATGTTGGTCTGATTGAGTCCCTTAAACCAGACCAGCAGCATGGCAAATACGCCCCACAGCAGTACCGCACTGACAATCATGAGCGCAGCCCCAAACTGCGGCAAAGGACAGCGTTTAACGCCTTTGGGTATTAATGCAGAATCCATACCTTAATTGCTCCTCAATGATTTTCGTTCTTTACGTAGTTATCGCCGGCCCTGATGACCCATTCGCGACTGGAAAGGTAATACACCTTCGGGTTGGTCCCAAGCCTTTCCAGCAAACGGAAAGCATGCGGGTTTTTAGGCCGCCCGCCGTGCCGGTTATCCGGCTTGACCAGCTGGTTGACGGTGTGGTCAGGGTTGTTCAGGTCCCCGAAGGTAATCGCTCCTGCCGGACAGGCCTGGGTACAGGATGTCTGATATTCATCCTCCTCGATCTCGTGTCGCTCTTCATAGTGAGCTTTCTCCATGGCCCGCTGATAGCGGTGATAGCAGAAGCTGCATTTTTCCACCACGCCCCGCATGCGTACAGAGACATCCGGGTTGAGCATCTTTTCCATATCGGCCGGCCAGACCGGATCCCACCAGTTGAATACACGGGCATGGTAGGGGCAGGCGACCATACAGTACCGGCACCCGAAACAACGCGTATATATCTGGCTGACGATACCGGTATTATTGTCGTAATCCGTAGCTGTCGCCGGGCAGACCGACACGCAGGGGGAATGTCCGCCATGGCCCTCGCAATGCATGCAGGGTCTGGGAATATAACAGACATCGGCATCCGGAAACGGCTTTCCATTGGTCATTTTATATACACGCATCCACGCCGTACTCAACTGTTTGTCGGATTCATCCTCCCGGAAGGAAACATTGTTTTCCGCCATACAGGCGACCATGCAGGCACCGCAGCCGGTACACTTGTCCAGGTCTATTACCATGCCGAATTTCTTGGTTTTGTTGTGCCCCTGTGCTTCTTTCATTCAAACCTCATTTTATGATTTAGGCTTTTGCCAGCTTTGCCCTGATTCCCCAGGCTGTATCCAAACCGGAAGCACGATCCTCCACCGGACCGATGAGTGCGTTGAAGTTCGCGCCTTTCCCAGCCATGTATTTATCGTCTGCCGTGTGCCCCAATCCTCTGGGAACGGCAACCACCCCGGGCATAATCCCGTCGTAATGATAGATTTTCACCCTGGCCCCCCCTTTGGGAGTACTTAATACGGCGCTCTTCCCATTGGCCAGCCCCAATGACTTGGCCGTTGCCGGATTAATTTCAACGCACATCTCTTTGCCTTTCAGAACAGTATCTTCCACCGCCTTGATGACAAAGGGAGGATCGCTTATAAACCTGCTCGCCAGACGCATGCTGTCAAAAGGTATAAGGAGCAGAGGAAAGGTCGAAGCATTCCCCTCCAGGCTCAAGGGAACGTAGCTGGGCATCAAGCCCATAGCCGAATTCATGAATTCGAACTTCCCTGAAGCCGTCTCGAATGCTTCACCCCATTCGGCCGGCTGAAAGTTCTCGTCCTGCCAAAGGCCTTCTTCGCTCAGTGCATCCCACTTTTCCCCGAGGACCGCCTCCAGGCACGCCTCATAATTGTCCCACGGGAAGGCATCGCCCACGCTTCCGCCCATGGACCGGGCCAATTCTATGACCACATCACCCGCGTGCCGGGTATCGTGCAGGGGGTAAACAACCGGTTGGACCATCCCGACCATGGGTTTCTGCAATCCCGCCGTTACAGGAACATCCTCAAGCCGTTCCAAATAGACGTGGTTGGGCAGAATAAGGTCGGCGTTCATAGACGTCTCGTCCATATATGAAGAAAAACTGACCACAAACGGTATTTTTTCAACAGCCTTCTTGAAAGCCTGCGCATCCGGTGTCGCGTAAACGGGATTCGCACCCGAAATAAGCAACGCATTCACAGGATACGCATCGGCGGCGATTACCCCGCCGGCAAACCGGTTGAGCAGTGATGCGGCCAGGGGAAATTTATCGCTGCCGGCGCCGTCGACCCTGCTTTTTACCATACCGCTCTGAGCCATGCTGTCCATCGTCATATCCGGCCATGCAGCATACGCCGTCATCGGTACGGCGATGACACCGCCCTCCCGGTTGATACTGCCCACCAGGGCATTGACGGTGTGAACTGCCATGGCTTCCGCCAGGCTGCCAGGGGTATCCCCACACCCGCGGCCGCAAAGGGCCAGCGGCTTGTCGGCCCCGGCAAATTCCCGCGCCACTCTGACAATCGCTGTTTTTCCCACGCCGGTGATGGCGGCAACCTTTTCCGGCGTGTATTCATCGAGCACCATTTTTTTCCATCCGGCAAAACCTTCCGTATGATTCTCGATAAAATCATTGTCGAACAGGGATTCTTTGATCAGAATGTGCGCTATGCCCATGGCCAGCGCGGCCTCCGTCCCCGGGTTTATGGGAATCCATTGGTCGGATTTTGCAGCCGTACTGGACAAGCGCGGTTCGACCTGGACAACCTTGACCCCGTTTTCCCGCCAGGCGCTGTTGGCCCGGAACATGCGGACAGGGGATCCCCACCCTTCGATCAAACCGCTGCCGAAGCTCAAAATATAATCGGAATTCTCGATATCAAAGCCCGCCTCCGCCTCAACGCCGTGCATCACCTGCAACGTCATCTCCAAGGTGTCTTGAACCGATGGCGTGGTCATCACATTGGGAGAACCATAGGCTGTCATGAACCGTTTGAACAGCGTGGAGGTCGTGCCATGTTTGCTGCCCAGTATACAGGCGACCGTATGGGATTGGTTAGCATCCCTCAGTTGGCCCAGCTTTGCGGTAACATTGGCCAAGGCTTCATCCCAGGAAATTTTTTCCCAGCGTCCTTCACCCCGTTTACCGATACGTTTTAAAGGTGTTTTTACACGCGTCGCCCCGTAAAGGAGCTGCAGTCCTGACAAACCCAGTATACAGATACCCCCGTCGTTGATGGGATGCCCCTCCAGTCCCTCGATTTTCACAGCGCGGTCTCCCACCATGCGGACCATCAACCCGCAACCACCGGGACACAGCGTACATGAAGTGTAGGCATAACTGTTTTCACCCTTTGCCGGGACCGGTGTCCAGGGCCAGTTCTGCGACCATATGGAACTGTCATCCGTTAATTTCCACGGCAGCGGTGTGAGCGCTGTACCGGCTGCACCGCCAATGGTTAGCGCCAAAAAACTTCGTCTATCAATCTTCATGAATTTTCCCCTAATCTGAAAAAGGAATATGTTAAATCAGCGACACCCGGTAGCGTCAGTTGTTAACCGAACAGTTTCACCCAACCCACCGATCTATCAATTATCGCTTGGTTTGCCGGTGGTCTGTGAAGGACGTTATTTGTGACACACAAAGCAGCCGCCCTTCTGGGTCTGGACACTTCCCTGGTTGACATTTTCCCTGATATGACATTTTGAGCAATCGTCCATCTTCATCCGTTCCCACGGATTTTTTGCGATACCGATCATGTTTTTACCCCAGATATCACGGCTGTATCCGGTAATACGGTTTTCCTCGTAGACCCGTGCGTGGTCGGATTCACCGATATGGCCGTGACATTCGGCACACTCCATTTTACCGGAAATCACGTGGGGTGCATGGGAAAAATAGACACAGTCCGGCTGCCTCGAATAGACCAGCCAGGGAACCTCCCGTTCCGGCACCACATATTCTTCCACAAACTTCTCTTCCTCTTCACTTGCGCCGATGACATCTTCATGGCACTCCATGCAGCTCTCGAGATCCGGTATACCTGAAAAGCTGCCATCTTCCCTGAAATAGTGGCAGCTCTCGCACCCGTCATCGACCTCCTCCACGTGCACCGCATGATTGAAATCTATGGGCTGGTGCTTTTGAGAGTACAGCAGCTTGGGGAATATGCCCCATCCGATAACAAGACTCGCTGCAAAACCGATGATGAAAAAGAAAATAATAGGTGCGGCGGGGCCTTCGGTATCCTGGTCGGAAACCGCTTTTGTCTGATCTTTATGTGTGCTCATGAAAACTCCGTCAAGCTATGGTTCGTTTTAACCCGGCTTAAAAGCATGCGGGCCCAAGAAACTGAACAACCCGGGATAGTTAAGGTTTATCGCCAGGCTAATTTGTACTGGCTTAAATGAGATAACAGGCAAAAAATACTTGCGAACTTGTACCTGTAGTTCTATTTTTTGTCAAGGGAAAATCAGTCTTTCAAAACCGGTGACACCACGATTACAGCCGCCTTTTCATCGACCAGGTAACGTTTTGCCAGACCGGCAGCATCCCCTGAACTTATGGAAGCATAATCCGCCTCGATGGTTCGGCTCCAGGCTATCTGACGGGGATGTTGCGTCGACCCGGTCAAGACAGTTCCTAACCAGTAACCGTTTCTTTTACGCATGTCCTGAATACGGTTGATGGTCGGCTCCAGCACCCTGTGAATCTCGTCTTCCGAAACCCCTTTTTTTGCCAGGTTCGCTGCAATTTTCCTCACTTCCAGGACAACCAGATCTGCCTTCGCAGGATTGGTTTCGATCATGGCCACCAGGTAACCGTATCCCTCGTACACCCGGCTCCCCCTGTTATAGGCAAAGGGCGAATATGACTCCCCCAGCTTTTCACGAATATTGACCCGCAGCCGTTCCGAAAAAAGGTCCGCCAACACCGCCAGGCGTCTTGTCCGTCTAATATCCCACATATCGTCCGTGGGATAAGCCACGACTACGAGTGCGCTGGGGATTTCGGTCTCCACATCAATCCGCAGTTCCTTTCCAATAGGAAATACGGGTCCGTCCGCCCTGCCGATGTCTCCCGCAGAACGGCGCGGGGCAAGCGATCCGAAAAAGCGGCCGGCCAGGTCAATGGCCGGTTCGACATCGAAGTCGCCGACAATGGACAACTCCAGGGGTTCATGGTTCAGCGCGTCTTCAACCCACTCGCGAACCTGCGCCAGGGTCAACCGGGTAAAGATCTCATACGGCGGAAGACCAAAGCGGCTGTCCCCACTGGATAAGAACCGCCGGCCGGACAGGGTCATGGCGCCCTCCACCGTGTGGGACAACTCTTTGTACTGCTGCTCGAACCGTTTTTGCGAGAGCGAAAAGGCATCCTTTTTGAAGCCGGGGTCACTCAAATGAGCGTACAAGAGCTCAAACATCAACACCAGTTCCCCGGGAATTGTCTGGCACTGAAACATGAATCGGGATGGATCGATGTTAAAAACCACATCCGTGTTCTTGCCGGCCAGGGCTGCCTTGAGCTCATCTTTGTCGAGGCGCCCCAGACCACTTTCGTTGATTACCGCCATGCTCAGCTCCGCAAGTCCCGGTAGCGTCCCCGGTTCTCCCGACCGCCCTGCACCGAAGGACAGGCTGGCTACAATTTCGTTATTTTTGAAATCTGTTTTTTTCAGGTTAAGGCGGAATCCGTTCTCAAATTCCACCTGGATGACACCCAGGTCCTCGATCTCTACACGGTTTTTTATCCGGCCGTTTTCTTCCGGTGGCGCCAGATAGGGGAATGCGATGATATTTTTGTCGGCCGGCGGCATGACCGTCGTGCGCCTGCTGTTATTGAACACCTGTGCAATCGCTGCTTCCGCCCCTCCCTGCAGTTTCGAAAGATCGGCGTTGCCGGTAACCATGATGAGTCGGTGATCGGGAGACCATGAACGCCCGAAAGCACCGTGCACATCCTCAAGGGTCAATCCCTGAATGAATGCCGTAAACATTTCATATTCCTGGTCCGGGGATCGGAACACTCGATCGGCATTCAGAGAGCGGATCAATTGCCGGGCCAGCGATTTGCTCTCGCGGGTCTCTTTTTTCTTGACGGCCACCGCCAGCTCCGACAGAAATTCCTTTTTGGCCCTATCAAGTTCGGCCTCGAAAAATCCATGTTCCAGGGCCGTTCTAAGCGTCTGTTCGAGAAAAGCGAGAATCCTTTGCCATTCATCCGGTTCACCTTCTGCCGACAGCATGGCATATCTGATCTGGTTGAGGAACAGTCCGGATCCGATGGCGGCATCCGTCCCCGGAACATCGGGACGCCCCACATCTGCATCCAGGCGATCCTGTACAATCCGGTCGGCAATATTTTTCCGGATCATCTCTTTTTGGAACGCCTCGCTGTCATGCACCGGCGCAGCTTTTTCCAGGACTTCGATGGTGACAGAGGTGGTCCCGGCTTCTTTCTCCAGGTGATGGAACGTCCTGATGCCGGCATGGCGTATGCTGCCGAAATCCACCGGCGGCTTTGCGACCGCCCTGGCCCGGAGACCGGCAAACGAACTTTCCACAAGCGATGCCGCCAGGACAATATCGAAATCCCCCACGGCCACCAGCATCATGTTGTCCGGACGGTACCAGGCGTCGTAGTAATCTTTCAACACGTCCCGTCCGGCACTGTTCAGAACCGCATCCGTACCGATGGGCAGCCGCTGGGTTATCCTGGCATCGGGAAGCTCGAAGGCAAGGGTGGCAACGAACGTCCGGTAGGCAGCTGAATCGCGGCTTCTTTTTTCAGCCAGAATGACTTTTCTCTCCCGCTCGATTTCCGCAGGGATAAGCAGTGCCCCGCCGGCATAATCCTGCATGACAAGCAGGCCCTTTTCCAGGTTTTCCTGATCCCCTGCGGGCAGGAATATGTCATACACGGTTTCAAAAAAACCTGTGTGGGCATTGGCGTCCGCGCCGAACTGCATCCCGATGCTCTGAAAATACTTGATGAGTTCCCCCGGCGCAAAATTTTCGGATCCGTTGAAGAGCATGTGCTCCAGAAAATGCGCCAGCCCCTTTTGGCCATCCGTCTCTTGCACCGACCCGGCCTGGACATTCAAATGCATGCTCACCCGACCTTCGGGATTGCTGTTGTGCATCAGCACGTACCTGAAACCGTTTTCCAGTGTCCCGAAATGAACGGCAGGGTCCGCGGCAAGATCGCTTTTTTCATGCGGCCAGAAAGGGAGGCGGACGAACTCGGCCTCAACGTCCGAAACAGTCGAAATTTCTTTTACATCATCGCCATGACGATCTTTGGGGACACTGCAGGACAACAGTGTCAGAACAGAGCACAATGCCACAAACAGCCCTATCACGCAATTTGCTCCTGGGTGTCTTAACGCCGCCTTCATATGTTAAAATCTCCTGATTTTTCGAATATATTTGATCACGAAACACGAAACCTGAAAAGCATGAAATCTGGATGCAACTTTTTTATTAGCCCGATCACAATATCTTACTTACCTGTAGTTCGTTCTTTTTTCAAACCTTATTGATTGACATTAATCGAACCCGGCGACTATAAAACGCGCACAGTAATAAAACCTGGCCCAAAGAACCAGGTTTTATTACTGGAATAAACTTACACAAAATAAAATACAGCCCATGATAGACTACAAAAAGCACCTGAACACGTCTCAGTACGAAGCGGTCAAATTCGATAAAGGTCCGTTGCTTGTCATTGCCGGGGCTGGAAGCGGTAAGACCAGGACGTTGACCTACCGAGTGGCCCGGCTTGTGGACGAAGGCGTCCCGCCGAAATCGATCCTGCTTTTAACCTTCACCCGCAAGGCTTCCCACGAAATGCTGCAACGGGCCAGCAACCTGCTGGATGATCGTTGCGAAAATGTTTCCGGGGGGACCTTCCACTCTTTTGCCAACACCATGCTGCGCCGTTATGCGGGCTATCTGGGATACAACAGCAGTTTCACGATCATTGACCGCGCCGACATGGAAAATTTAATTGCAACGCTCAAAAAAGAGATGCGCCTGGGTGAAAAGGACCGATCCTTCCCCAAGAAAAATACCATGGCCAGTCTGTTCAGCCGCAGCATCAACAAAGTAAAGCCCCTGGAGGATATCATCTACGACGATTATCCCCATTTTACAACACACATGGATGCACTCGGCCAGCTGTATGCCGCCTATGATACGCATAAAAACCGCCATAATCTTATGGACTATGACGACCTGCTGGTGAATTTTCACCGCCTGCTGAAGGAGTTTCCCGATATACGGCAGGAAATTGCATCCACGTTTAAATTTGTGATGGTGGATGAATATCAGGACACCAACCAGATTCAGGCCGATATTATTTATCTCCTATCGGGCGAACACGGTAATATCATGGTGGTTGGTGATGATTCCCAGAGCATATACGCCTTCCGTGGTGCTGAAATCAGAAATATCCTCTCATTTCCGGACTGTTTTCCCGGAACAACCGTCATCCGTCTCGAAGAAAACTACAGAAGCGTTCAGCCCATTCTGCACCTGACCAATCAGATTATCGACCAGGCCGCCTACAAATATACCAAGACCCTCTTTTCCAGAAAAAAGGGCGGTTCATGCCCCTGTCTCATGAGAACCTCGGATGAAAACAGCCAGTCCCGGTTCATCGTCGACAAAATCAGGGACCTCTCCCTGCAGGGCGTACGCCTTAACCGGATAGCAGTTCTTTTCAGGGCCGGCTTTCACTCATTTGATCTCGAAATCGAACTGGGCAGGGAGGGTATCCCCTTTGTAAAGGTCGGAGGGTTCAAATTCATGGATTCCGCCCATATCAAGGATGTGCTGGCCCACCTCAAGGTTATCCACAACCCTGACGACAGTATCAGCTGGTACCGGATCCTGTTGCTTTTAGAAAAAGTAGGTCCTAAAGGAGCGGCTCAAATGTTCAACGACCTGCAGAAAAAGGGCGGCGGGTACCAGGGGCTTGCGCAGGTAAAGTTGAGGCCGGCCCTGGCCGGGTCGGTTGAAAGATTGAAGTCCCTCTTTTCCGTCCTGACTCCCGAAACCATGACCATCGCCGCCCTGGGTGAAAGGATCGTCGATTATTATCTCCCGATTCTGAAAAACAGGTTTGACGATCATCCCAGAAGAGAGCGTGACCTGGAGCAGCTCCTGTCCATCATGGAACGGTACGGCGATCTGGAGGCGTTTCTTACCGACATGGCCATCGAACCCCCCAGCGCCAGCATCGAAGGCACGTTCTCCACTGGGGAATCCATCGATGAAAGTCGGCTGACCCTCTCCACGATCCACTCGGCAAAGGGTCTGGAATGGCACACAGTGTTCATCATCTGGACACTTGACGGCAGATTCCCGGCCATGCGCTCGCTGCACAAAGAGGATGAAATCGAGGAAGAGCTGCGGCTGATGTACGTGGCTGCCACACGGGCGGAAGAAAACCTCTTTTTTGTCTGCCCCGGTCAGGCCTATGATCGGGCAACAGGCCTTATCCTTAACCGGCCCTCGAGATTTCTCGAACATATACCGGAAGACGCTCTGGATATCCGTTACACCTTCTAATAAATTTCCCGCCTGATTAACAAATAATCAGGCGGGAAATTTATTAGTGACCGCGGCTTCGCCCCTATTTACACCGGTTTGCATCTCCAGAGATTCAAACCGAAGGAAAGCTATAATGCAACGTAAGTAGAATTGCCGAAAAAGCTATGAAATATAATAGGCCGAAGGTCGTTTCGTAATTTTTACCTTGGATGAATTTGATTGCAAATTCATCCAAGGTAAAAATTACTCGGAGAAATATTCCGCCGTGTATACCTGCACCTGCGTGTCCGTGCTTTTCCAGCAGTCCCCGTCCATACCCCCCTTCTGGCACAGATGCCTCAAAAAAATCTCTTTTTCGGGTAACTGGTCCCAGACCTGGGGCAGGAAGGTAGATCTTTTCCAGCCGCGGGAAAGGATAACCCCATGAATTCCGGGTTGCAGCTGCCTTTTAAGGTCTTCACCGTCCTTGAAAGCCAGCGCCACGGGTAGCGAAAGAACGCTGATTTCGATGTCAATGGAAGTGAACTCATCGAAGGTGACGGCGGGAAATCTCGGGTCTTTGAAGGCTGCATTGGCTGCATTTTCCGAGACATTGTCAATCAGGGATCGGTTGGGTTCGATGGTGCCGATACAACCCCTGAGTTCCCTGTTTTGATGAAGGGTTACAAAACAGCCGCGATCCTCATATACTGCCGGGGAAAGCGAATCGGGTCTCTGGAGATTCGATCCGCGTTTCAACCTGGCGGCAATCTCGCTGCGGGCCAATTCTAAAAGAAATGCCCGATCTGAAGTTGTAAGTTCTGCCATGGCGCTTTGCCTTGCATCAAAATTTGAAACGCTCAATTCAGGTTAGAAAAAAGCAAACCAAATATACAACCCCAGCGTCAGCCAGGCCAAAAAACAGATGATGTAGCTCATCCATTCTACCCTGCGCGTAGCCATTCCGTGCCTGTCCACCATTCCGACCTTTTGCTTACAGGACGGGCATATTTCCACCTTCAGAGGAATATGCACATAACAATAAGGACACTTTTTGCTGACCTGGGGTTCCTTTCTGACGACAAGATCATTTTCTTTCTTCATATGCCCGCCTAATCTGATGCGTCATGGGACCGGGTTTAAGTATTATTCGACAACACCTTCCTTGATCGTAATTTCACTGTTGTCTTTTATCTGCGCCAGCCATGCATTGAAAGTCCGTGACTGTTTCTGCACAAGGAGGGATTCTTTTATCTCTTCTCTTTCCTTATCAAATCCTTCGGCATCAGGCAACTTTCTATTTTTCAGGCGAATTACATAATATCCTTTTGTGCCCTTGAACGCCTTTTCCGGCAAACTGTTATCCGGGGTAAGCATGAATGCTGCCGTTGAAATTTCATTTTCATATCCTATTGTGGGAATGGACGCGTTGCGTTTGAAAAAGCCGGTTGCCGCAAAAGCTACCGCCCCTCCCTCCGTATCATTTTTCAGGGCTTCCAGCAACGCCTCGGCCTCTTCTCTCGCCCGGGTCTGCTGTTTTTCCTTCTTCAGATCTGCTGCGACCGTTTCTTTCACCGACGCAAGTTCGGGGATTTTACCCGGGACGGTTTCGATAACCTGCAGGATAAAATATCCATCGGAAAAATCCTGGATTTCACTGATTTGATTTAAGGTCAGCTCGAACGCGGCGGTGATGAATTTACTGCGGTCCGCAATGCCTTTCAATGACGCACCCTGCCTGCTGAACCGCCCTGTTTTGATTGCCGTCAGATCTGTCTCATGAGTAATCCTGGCAAGGTCATCCCCCTCCAGCGTCTGGTCAAAAAAGAATTCCGCCGCATCATATGCCAGATTCCCGGCTTTCTCGCCGGCCAGTTTTTCCCGGATCCCGCCGCTTGCCTCTTCAAGTGATTGCGTGGAGGCCTCGTCTACTTTTTCCACTTGGATCAGATGCCAGCCAAACTGCGTTTTGA
>JAFDAT010000065.1:11546-18486 GCA_019313725.1 Deltaproteobacteria bacterium | reverse complement strand
AAAACTGCCCGTTTCTATTGAATGAAAGGAAGACACAAATGGAGCTGATTCAAAACGCCCTCGATCGAGGTGCCAAAAACCTGTCCGAGTACGAATCCAAACTGGTCCTGTCCGCTTACGGCATACCCGTTACCCGGGAAAAGACTGTTCGAACCGAGGATGAAGCCATTGCGGCCGCGACCGACATGGGCTATCCGGTAGTCCTCAAAGGTTCCGGCGAGGCCATGAGCCACAAGACCGAACTGGATCTGATTGCACTGGACCTGAAGGATGAACAGAGCCTCAAGGAGGCCTTTGGGGAATTCAAAAACCGGCAGGATATCACGGTGGAGGAATTCCTGGTGCAGCAGATGGTCAAAGGGAACCGTGAACTCTTGGCCGGGTTGAAGAGGGACCCGCAGTTCGGTCCCTGTGTCATGTTCGGGCTTGGCGGCATAATGGCCGAAGTTCTGGAGGACATCGCCATCAGGGTTGCCCCGCTGTCCGAGTTCGACGCCATGGATATGATGGACGACATCCGCGCAAAAAAAATTCTGAATGCCTTCCGGGGCAAACCGCCTGTGGACCGAGCGGCCCTGGCCCAGCTATTGATGGCCCTCGGAAAACTCGGCCTGGAAAACGAAGCCGTCACCGAAATCGACATCAACCCCGTCAAGCTGGTGGATGGAAAGCCGGTGGCCGTGGATGCCCTGATTGTTCTAAAAAATGAAGGTTAGCTAACCCCGATAATATTGAGCGCAGCGGTATTACGCTTCACCCCTTAACATTGATAAGGACACTACCATCAACTATGGCACTTGATAAAAAAGCCCGGCTTGCTGGCATCGTTGTCGAACAAGCTGATGAAAAGAGATTCAGCATCCGTTGGGATGCAGTGGCGACAGATGATATCATCCGCGTATTTGCCGGTGATTCGCCTGCGACGATCGACAAGCACACGCCGGTAGCCGAAACCAGGGGGGGCGACAGCGTTGAAATTACCCTGCCGCAGCCCATTGACAATCCGTATTTCGAAATCGTCAAAGACGGCGGCAAGGGCTTTGTATGGGCCCTGCGCCAGCTGCCCCTGGAAAAAATCTGCAACTTCAGAGATATCGGCGGATATCGCACCAAAGACAATCGGCGGATGCGCTGGGGCCAGGTCTTCCGATCACCCCACCTGGCGATGCTTACGGACAATGACCATAACCTGATGCACCGCATCGGGATCAAACTCGTCTGTGACTTCCGGACCCAGGAAGAAGCCGAGGCTCAGCCCGACCGGCTGCCGGAAGACGGGTCCATGGAGTACCTGCCCCTGCCAATTTTCCATGGCAAGTACGACCCTGCCGAAGCCTTCGAATGTATCAAACAGGGAGATATCAGCTGGCTGACCGACGATTTCATGACCAATAATTACCTCAAGCAGATCGATGATTTCGCCCATCTCTGGAAACAATTTTTCGAGCACTTGATGGACAGCAAGAAACGCCCGCTTGTATTTCACTGCACCGCCGGCAAGGACAGGACCGGTGTTTGCGCGGCCCTTATCCTGCTCACCGCCGGTGTCCCGGAATCTACAGTGATTGCCGACCATGCGCTCTCCAACAAATATAACGCCCATGTCATCGAACACATCAAGCTGGAGATAAAAAAATTCGGCATCGACCCCGAGGATATGCGCTCCTATCTGACCGCGCCCCGCGAAGCCATGCAGGCGGTGCTCAAGCATCTCAGGGAGGAATATGGATCGGCAACTGAATACCTGACCCGGGAAGCCGGGATTGACCCTCAGGATCTCGAGCGGCTGAAACGGGAAATTACAGTCGGGTCTTAAATCAACAAAGGTAAAATTCTTGGGAAACATGCCCGAAACCATTGCCCCCGATATCCGCGACAGGAAAACCATAACCCACGAGGATGTCCTGGGCCTCAACTTTATTCGAAAACCCTCAAAATTTTACTTCCGCGGGCATTTCCGCGAAGGTCTCAGGTCAAGAATCATTCAGATTCTGGACCCGCGGGATGTCAGGATCGAAACCCGGGGCGTCATGCGCGAGGGTATCCGGCGCTACCCGCTGGCCCGCCCGCTCAGGATGCTGCGGATATTCCGCAGGCCGGTTGCCGCCCTGAATGACCTCAAAGACGAAATTCTCAATTACCAGATCCTTCAGGAACATTTACCGGCAGCCTACTTTGCCGCGTCCAGCGAATTCCTCGTGGACTATGAAAAACCCGGCGGACGCGAAATCGTCCTGTGCGGACTTCAGAAATTTGTGGACGGAGAGTCCCTTGACCCCTGGAATCCCCGAATTCTTGAAAGTGTCAAGGCATACTACCGCACACGGGCACCCCGCGAGCATACGGACCCGGAAGCCTTTGCCGCCCGAAAGGTCAATGTGCTTCAGCAGCACACCCAGGCCGTTATCAGACATTTGAAAAATATGGCCCACAAGACCCGGCGCATCCCCGACCTTGCTGGTATCGGCAACATCCTGTTTACCCTGTCGGCAACAATCCACCTGGTGGACATCAATAATATTTCGAGAATTTCCGTGGACAGTGCCATTCCCATCGACGACAAAGGGTACCCTGCCTGTGATAAATCCATCGAAGCGCTCGCGCTGCTGGAAAGAGGTGTATTGGGACGGCCCGTCGACTCGCAGGAGGAACTCTACCGCATTTTCCTGAATCCGGAACGTATGCGGCGGGTCCGGAAAATCGAAAAAAAATTTCACGCCCGAATCGCCCGGGGCGATTACCCCTCTCCTGAAAAAACCGGCTTGACAACAAATGCCTGAAATTATATGCAGATCGAAGCCGCTATCCTGCACTCCTTTGTCGACCTGATGGACAGAATCGGATATGAAACTGCCCACAAATGGTGCGAGGTACTGGACAAAGTACGTGACGCCATCGGCGAGGACGAACAGCTCCGCTAAATACCCGGATTTGGCTTTTTAAATTTTCAATCAGGAGTGCAACTGCCCCAGAGGTAAAAAATGGAGATAAAAAAATTAAAAAACGCACCACATCCGGTCAGGCAGATTATCATGCGCATCGTTATCTGTGTGGTTATTTTAATGATCGGTGTCGGCATCATGGCCAAGCTGTCCAGCCTAAAAAAACCGCCGGTCGAAGCGATAATCATAGAGAAGCCGCTGCGGGCCCAGGGCCTGAAAGCAACCCTGGAGAATGTACCCGTTTTTATCACCGGATACGGCGAGGTCAGCGCCCTCAACACCGTCGTTATTTCACCCGAAGTTTCCGGCAGGGTTGTACATGTTCACCTCAGGCTGGAAACCGGTGAGGTCATCGCCAAGGGAGAATCGCTCTATGAAATCGACGATCGGAACTATCGGGCAGCGTCTATGGAAGCCCGGGCAGTAGTGGCCCAGGTGAAAACAACGGTACAGCGCCTGGAAAAACAACACGCTTACGACCGTGATCGTCAGCTTACCATCGAAAGAAACCGCGAACTGGCCAAGGCTGAATACGAGCGGGTTAAAAAACTGTACCAGACCAACAAGGTCGTGTCCCAATCGGGTGTGGACAAAGCCGAGCAGGCCTACAACTCGGCCGCAGATGCCGCCGACCAGATGGCCCGCATGGTCGCCCTCTACCCCATCCAGATCAAGGAGGCGCAAAGCAGCCTCGCGGCGGCCCGGGCCCGCCTGACCCTCACAGAAGTCAACCTGAAGCGCTGCAAGGTCGCGGCACCCTTTAAGGGACGCGTGAAAAACGTCGCCCTTGAAAACGGTCAGTACGTGACTCCCGGTCAGAACGTGCTCACCCTGGCCGACGACGCCGTACTTGAAATTCGGGTACCTGTCGATTCAAGGGATGCCCGCCAGTGGCTGATTTTCAAACCCGACAGGGACGGTGCCAGGACAGCATGGTTTCCGGAACTGGAACCGGCCGCCTGCATGATCAGCTGGACGGAAGATTCCGAAAATCACACATGGGAGGGCCATATCCACAGGGTCGTCCAGTTCAACCAGCAGACCAGAACCCTGACCATAGCCGTCCGAATCGATGCAGCCGCCGCAGGCCGGCACGGCAGAACCGCGCTGCCCCTGGTGGAAGGCATGTTCTGCTCGGTCAGGATTCCCGGAAAAACGCTGGTAGCGGTGATCCGACTTCCCCGCTCGGCAGTTACCTTTGACAACACCGTCTATATCGCCAACCAGGAACATCGTCTGAAAACGGTCCCTGTGACCGTCGCCAGGGCCGACGGACAAACAGTATATATATCCGAAGGGCTGAGCCCGGGTGATACGGTCATCACCACCCGGCTGATCGACCCGCTGGAGAATGCCTTGCTGGAAGTGACGTTTAAGTAAATTTGTAATTATGCTTCTCTGTCATTCATGGTTATTTGCTTCGCTGCCATTTATTGTGGCGGCAAAAGCTATAAAGCTCGCCGAAGGCAAAATCACGTGCGTAGCACAAATGACGCCCGAAGGGCAAATGACACACGAAGTGTAAATAACAATCCGAAGGATGAATTCTATGAAGCGCGTCATCGCATCATTTGCCCGCAACACGGTTTTCGCCAATATCCTGCTCGTATTGATTTTTCTTGTGGGCGGCTTTGCCATCAAAAACATGGTTCGGGAAAATTTTCCCGAATTTGCACTCGATATGATCACCATCACCGTACCCTACCCCGGAGCAGACCCGGAAGAGGTCGAGGAAGGCATCAGCCGTAAAATCGAGGAAGCGGTGGAAAGTGTCGAAGGCATTAAGCTGTTGACCACCTATTCCAGCGAGAATGCGGGAACGGCATTGATAGAAGTAAAGGACGGCTTTGACGGCAATTGGGTGCTTGACAAACTGAAGACCAAAATCGACGCCATATCCACCTTCCCCGTGGATGCCGAAAAACCCATCGTCACCGACCTCATGCTAAAAGACCCCGTCATATTGCTCTATCTCTCCGGCAATATGCCCGAGCGCCGGATCAAAGAGTGGGCCGAACGAATGAAAGATGAAATCCAACTGCTTCCGGGGATCTCACAGGTGGATGTGCTCGGCGCCAGGGAGTATGAGATCGCCATTGAAGTTTCCGAACAGCGGCTGCGGGAATACGGGCTGTCCTTCGCCACGGTTGCCGACGCTGTCCGCCGGAGCAGTCTGAACCTGGCCGGCGGCATCATCCGCACTGCAGGGGAAGAAATCCGCGTTCGCACCGTCGGACGGAAATATACCGGCGAGGAACTGGCCACCATCGTAGTTCTGGCCAACCCAAATGGAGAAATCATTACTCTTGACCGCATCGCAGACATCCACGACGGTTTTACAGAAGACCCGGTACAGGTGCTCATCAACGGGGATCAGGCTGTTCTGATCGTCGTGAATAAAACCAGCGAAGAGGATTCACTGGCCATATCCGAGCAAGCCCAGAATTATACAAAACAGAAACAAAAAGAGCTCCCGCCGGGCATCAACCTCGAGATCCTTTACGACAACACCCAGATGCTGCGCGCCCGTATTAATCTGCTGGTCAAGAACGGCATCATCGGTCTGTCTATCGTCTTTCTCCTTTTATGGATATTCCTGAATGCCCGCCTGTCGTTCTGGAGCGGCATGGGCATCCCCATCTCCCTGTCCGGGGCCCTGGGAATCCTGTGGGCCCTGGGAGGGACCATCAACCTCATATCGCTTTTCGGCCTGATCATGGTCCTGGGCATCGTTGTGGATGATGCCATTGTCGTGGGCGAAGCCATCTATGTCCACCGCAAAATGGGGAAACCGCCGGTCAGGGCGGCTGTGGATGGCATCAGCGAAGTGGGTCTGCCGGTGATTGCCGCGGTCATCACTACCATTGTCGCCTTTATTCCGCTCGCCTTTCTATCAGGAATCATGGGAAAATTCATTGCCATCCTGCCGGTGGTGGTCATTGCCTGCCTCGTGGTTTCGCTGGTTGAATGTCTTATCCTGCTGCCGGCCCACCTGAGTACACTGCCCGACCTGAACAAGTCCCGTAAAAATCAAAATGCCATTTCGAGGCGGCTGGAATCCGCTCACCGGTTGACCAGTTCCGGCCTGGAGTGGATTGTGGAAAGGATTTACACGCCATTTCTGAGCAAGGCTCTCTACTGGCGCTACATATCGCTCTTTACCGCCATTGCCGTCCTCCTGATAACCGTCGGTCTGATGAACAGCGGCATTATTAAATTCGAGGTAATGCCTGAAGTCGATGGTTTCGTCATGACCGCCACCGCAGAATTTCCCAACGGCACACCGCCCAAGATCACCCGCCAGGCCATCGACCATATCGATGCGGCCCTCCTGCGACTGGCCCAGAAGACTAAAACCCTATCCGGCGCCCCCCTGATCACAGATCGCCTGGCGCTCGTGGGCGGGACCCTGGGCCAAATACCAGATAGCGGACCTAATTATGGTGCGGTCCAGGCCATTCTGCTGGAGTCGGAAAACAGGGGCATCCACTCCAAAGACCTTATGGTCCAGTGGGAAAAAGAGATCGGTCTCATACCGGGAATCAAGTCTCTGACCTTCGAAGGCATGGCCGCCGGCCCCCCGGGAGCACCCATCGAGGTCTGGCTGCAGGGCAATCACATGGAAGAGATTCTGTCGGCCGCCGAGGAACTGATGAACAGACTGCGCCAATTCGAGGGCGTCTATCAGATCCGGTCCGACTTTTCCCCCGGCAAAAACGAAATGCGGCTCTCCCTCAAACCGGAAGCCCGCACCCTGGGCCTTACGGTGGATGATCTCGCCCGGCAGGTGTACACCGGCTACTTCGGAGAGGACGCCATGCGGATCCAACGCGGACGGGATGATATCAAAGTCAAGGTGCGTTACACAGCCGATGAACGAACACGTATATCCGACTTTGAAAAAATCCGTATCCGCACCCGCACCGGGCAGGAAATTCCGCTGACATCCGTCGCCGCCATCGATTTTTCCCCGGGGTATTCAACCATTATCCGCACCA
>JAFDAT010000065.1:0-11533 GCA_019313725.1 Deltaproteobacteria bacterium | reverse complement strand
AGCGCGGGTGTCAACACCAACAAAGCCAACGCCAATGAAATCGTTGCCGAACTCAATGCGGCCTATTTTCCGGAACTGGCTAACAGGCATCCCGGATTGACCATCGCCCTGCAGGGTGAGCAGAAAAAAATGCGCGAATCCTTTGGCAGTCTTTACGTGGGCTTTCCGATGGCCGTGATCGGTATCATCATCATCATCGCCACCATGTTTCGATCCTACATGCAGCCCTTCGTGATAATTTTCACGGTGCCCTTCGGTATCATCGGTGCCGTATTCGGACATCTGGTGATGGGATTCAACCTTTCCATGATGAGCATCTTCGGCATGGTTGCCCTGACCGGCGTCGTGGTCAACGATGCCATCGTGCTCATCGAGCGCATCAATGAAAATATTGCCGAGGGCATGCCGTTTTTCGAAGCGATCATCAACGGCGGTGCACGCAGATTTCGTGCGATTATTCTGACCTCACTCAGTACCATCGGCGGACTCATGCCCCTGATTCTGGAACAAGATCTGCAGGCCAAATTTCTGATTCCCATGGCCCTGTCCCTGGCGGCCGGCGTTGCCTTTGCAACCGTCCTGACCCTGGTGTTGATTCCCAGCCTGCTCACGATTCTGAACGATTTTCGACTGCTGCTGCACCGATTCAGGAAAGGCGTGTGGCCGCGGCGGGTGGATGTCGAACCGGCCAGAGACAGGCATGTCGATCCGCTGCAGGACACAGCATAATGATGAACCGCATTATATCCGTACTTTATATTGTTTTTATCGCCCTGACATCCATCGTTTTATATCTGGCGGCCTGCCTTATCTGGTGCCTCACCAGGTTGTTTGACAAACGTCTGATGCAACAATGCGAATCAGCCATCACGGCCGGCAACGCGGTCTATTTTTTTCCGGAGGGTACCCGCTCCCGGGACGGCCGTTTGAAACAATTTAAGCTCGGTGCTTTCATTCTCGCCCAAAAAATGAGAGCCCCGATTCTACCGATCGCCATCAACGGTTCTAAAAATGCACTGCCCAAGAACAGCATCAATTTTCATGGCCGGCATCATATGCGCATAGAAGTACTGGATGAAATCCCCTATGCGGACTTTGCCAACCTGTCGGTCGAAGAAACCGCCGGTTTGGCCCGGGAACGTATAGCTGCCTTTGTGGACGAACATAAAAAGGCTGTTTGACACTCGAACTATTTTTTTTTATGATATTTTTTTAAGGGCACGATAGACATCCACCTTATATTGAGAAGTATCAGAGATACCGGAATCCGAAAAAATGAAAAAACTGATCCCTTTGATTTTAATTGTGATGATCATCGTTTTTGGTGCCCTGATCTTCAAAAATTTCATTACCAGCCACGTCATCATCCTTAAAGATGAAACCCGGATCGTTGCCGATGAAACTTGGGTTGTCGGCGATAAGGTCTTCTACGAGAGCAAAGGTCGGACAGACTATGTTGCCATTGACCAGGTGCGGGAAATCAAGCAGGGCGGTTTGAAGGAGGGGTCGGACATCGCCCTTTTCATGCAGGAACAGCTTGACACCGGCAAGAAAACGGCAAACGATCTCATTGCCAGGGTCAATCCCGGGACCATGGGAAAAAATTCCCTGGTCTTTCGCTGGGCGCCGGTGATGATCGGTATTCTGCTCTGCATCGGGCTATCCATGCTGCTTCTACGCAAGCGCAGATCCCGCAATACAGGTAAAAAGACCCAACCGAAAAAACCATCCGCAGCAGATACGCCGGAAGAAAACGTTGAGTACAAAGGTCAGGAAATCATTGTCGAATATTTTCTCAAGATCTTCAAAGTACAGAAAGGTGCAGATGAAGATGCCCCGGCCATGCTCAGACCGGTGGGGTCCCGGTCACCGGACGGTAATTTTATCTACGAACTGCGGGTAAAGTTAGGCGATGAGTGGACCTCGAGGCGAATGACACTGGGCCCCATAGGAGAAGACAGCGGCAGCCGGAGCCGGTGCTACGATGTCATTTACGATGACCACCTGGTTGTGAAAATACCGCCCTACCCCATTAAGAATTTCAAAACCTATCGTCAACGCCTCCTAAACGAAGCCGGAATAGCACACAGGATAGCTCCCCGGGAATGTTTGATACCGAGAATTTCGACGATTCTGAAAAAGGTGCACCCTTTTTATGAAGATAGCGCTCTATCGGCAGAAAAGCTGGAAAAAAAATACGTGGATTGGATCAAGGACAATCCCGAATTCCAGCAGTATCTCAAAATAGAAAGTTCCTATGCCTATTTCATGGATCTTTCCAAATACTTCTTCCTGGGAAGTATCATGGATGGGATGCACAACCCCCTGCGCAACATCCCCAAAGAAATTTTGGATCACCCGGAGATAATCTGGAACAATATGGAATTCGAAGCAAGGTATGGCCAGGCCTGCGGAGCCATCTGTGACGAATTGCAGCCTGTTTACACCTCCTTTGAAACCAGGGTCAGGGAGTCTCTTCAGCAGAACCTTACCGACGCCGCGGTCCAGAAATTCCAGATAAGGGAGTGGTTTCTGACATATCTCTCCAGTGGCCGGCTGACCGCTACCGATCTGGATATGAAATCCGGAATGGCCTCGACGTTGAACGGCATTGCCGGCAAGCTGTTCAAGGAAAAACAAAGGCCTGTAAAGGCCTACCGGAAAATGATCGCGTCGTATGTGGCCACCAAGGGCCTGACCCGGAACAAGGCTCAGATATCAGGAATGATCACCAACCTGCTGGACCTGTTGGCGTGGCTCAATCTAAAAAAGGTGGCCATGCGGGACCTCAAACCGGACAATCTCCTGGTTGCCGGGGACCCCACAAAATTTCCCCAGTTCCTGGAATCTGCCTCCCTCTATTCCATCGGGTTGATCGATGTGGAAACCGCCGTGTGGTTGGAAACCGCTGGAAACCGACAGATTGAACAACCGCTTCTCGGGGGGACCCCCTCCTATGCCACCCCTACGCATACTTTCCCCAATACCCTCATCCAACGCCTGTACGGTGATGTTCCCCTGATCCTGTACCTCCAGGACTGGTACGCTGCCATGGCCATGGTTTTCAATATGGTGACCGGGAAACGCCTGTTTAATGAAACCGCGAAAACCCTTATAAAAATGAAAGAAACTATCCAACAAGGGGTTGAGAAAAAAGGTCGGGCGGGTGAAATTCTCGGCAATGCCAGCCAGACATTCTGGTCTCAGGCGTTTGACGAATTTGAACGAAAAACAGGCGAAGAAGAGAATAAACTAAAGTATATCAGCGTGATCATTAACACCGCGAGCCGGGATATGCTCATGCCGATCGTTCAAGAAACCTATCAGCATGTTCAGGATGCCATCAAGAATCTTATCCTGAAACAGAAGGCTTTTAGAACTAACCAGCTTAAAAAAAGCCTCTATTCAGCCTCTTATATGAAAATAAACCGCTTCAGAACAAAGTTCAATACCGATGCCGCAACATCTAAAATGCCGGCAGAAGACAAGCAAAAGGCGCTCCTGGTGCTGGATGAACTGGAGATGCTTAAAAAACAGGCTGTTCAACTGGCCGGACCTGCAAAACTGTTGACAAAATCCGTGCCCATCATTTCATCACACGACCTTCTGCAAGCCCTGTTTACGACCACCCTTATCCACATGCACCAGAAGATATGGGGGATCGCAGGTAGAAGGTGAGAAAGTAACAAAGTTGCAAAGTGACAAAGTGCTGCAGGAAATAAGTTAAAGGTGGAAGACTGAAGGGGCGGTTGGCAATCAGCCAAAAGGCTCCTTCGGAATTTAACCCAACCCGGATGAACCAGAAAAGATGAACATCGAACGTCGAACATCCAACATCGAATGCCGAATAGCCACAAGCAGGATTGGCAATCCGCTTTTTTTACCCAACGCCCAATGATCAAGTTCCGGCAGGGCTGAAGCCCTGGACTACATGGCATAAAGCCAGCCGCTTTGTAGCACAGGAATTTATCCAAAGCTAAACCATGTGCTTACTTTTTTATAAATAAGACAAAGCGAAGCGTCTTCCACATTCGACGTTGGATGTTGAGCGTTCAATGTTCGATGTTCAAGTTTTTTTCTGTAACTTCAGGCCGTTGAATCCTCTGGCGCATGTGTTCTGTGATAGAGCCCCTTCTATGGGCAACACAATGCCTGGTCCTCTGGGACAGGATTCTTTACTTCTCTGTTTCTTTGTCTCTCGCTTCAGCCTTCCACCTTATACCTTCCACCTTATACCTTATACCTCATTGCCCTGCCCCGTCGAGAAACCGCTGGGCATCCGGGTCCCCCAATTCTGCGGCATGCTCGAAATCCTCCATTGCCCGATCTTTCTCACCGGACAGCAGGTGCACCCGCCCGCGGCCGTAATAGTAAGTACCTTTATCGGGGTTGACTTGAATGGCTTTATCCAGATTGGCCAGCGCCTCGGGATAGTTGCCGAGTTCACCGTGGGCAATACCCATGTTAAAATAGACCTGACCCTTTTCAGACCCCAGGGCCATTGCCTTTTTATAATATCGGATTGCAGACGCGTATGCGCCGTAAGTTGCGGCCAGTCTGCCTTGATCGAGCCAGTACCCGGCATCCTTGACCACCGGCGGCGGAGGACTTGCCGGCCGGCTTTCCGAGGCCGGCGGCGTAAATCCCCGGCCGCCGCTGCCGGGCTGTATGCCTTTCAAATAGGCCATCATCAGGCGAATGTCATCCGTGTCCATGGCCGCGCTGGAAATAACCCTGTACCGGCCGGCCACCGTGGCAAAGGACATTTTGCCGAAATCCGGAATCGACTGGGGATCGATATTGTGTCCGGGAATGAATCGCGCCAGTGAAGCCAGGTATTTTCCCATATCAATCTCCAGGGTCATCATGGGGCCGCGGGATGTCTTTTTTCTCAGAAGTCCGGCCTTTTGAATCATCTCCGCCAGCCGCACGTCATCCGGAGCGGTCAACAGTAGATTGCCCACCACCGTGGTTCGCATGTCATAGGTCATGAAACTCCCCTCCGATGTCTGCCGGCCGTCATCGAAAGGCATGGGCGACAGGGGAAGTCTAATCCGGACACCGGCAACCTTATGCCCCTTGACCATGCTGTCCGCTGTGCGGACCAGCATGGAATCCAGGCCGGTCCCCGCCTCTTTTTCCATGATCCGGGTGATGCTTCGGCCGTATTCCTCGATCCACGGCAGGTATTCTTTTGCCATGAAATTTTTCGAATCCACCTCATCTTTCAAGACGGTCATCGACTCGACCATGACATTGGCACCGCTGCCGTAGGAAATGCCCCCGGCTGTCTCTCCAGTAAAATTGTGGCCAACTGCCACCAGATCCGCAAAGTTTATCCCCAGCTTACTGTAGATGGTCCCAAAAACAGTGTTGAGCATGTCAAGGGCTGCATCCACGTTGTAACTGCGCGAACGAAAAGTAATATCACTGGCCGGCCGGTAGCCGGCAAGACGCGTCGTCATGCCGATGCTCTCCAAAAAAGCGGACAGCTCACTCCCCGCGACAGGCACCGTTTCGGCCACCATCTTGAACTGGCGTTCATTCAGATCGAGACTGAGGGAAAGTGAATCAACCTGCTCTACAGCACCCAACAGGCCGGTCAGCATCTGCCTGGTTTCTTCAGCCGAAGGCGCCATTGGGTCGACCGGTTCTTTTTGCGGCATCTGCCCAAGGTTTTCCAGAAAACCTTCAATACTGTCCCTGTTGTTACCAACCACTTCGCGCAACGCCAAGCGCAGTGAAATCGTGTGGGCGGATGGCTCCCTTGATGCCCCAACCATCTCATTTTCGATATTTTCAGGTATGTAAACCCCATTTCCCGGGGGTAAAGACAAAATATAATAATTATCGCGGGACATGGCGTTATAAGCCTGTTTGAAATTCGGATTGGTGTGACGAAACGGGACCAATATGGCTGAAAGGGGGTTTTCACCGGATTTATCCAACACCAAGACAATGGATCGATCAGCATCAATCCATTCCATGCCCTGCAGCATTCCTCTGAGCATGGCCGTTGGCGGCTGCCCGGTATCCGACGTCCCCATGGCATCGATCAGATCCAGCGCCTTTTCCAGTTGTGATATCTTCACCATGAGCGTCACGGCTGCTTCTGCACGCTGTGCCAGTCCTGCCGACAGTACCCCACCGCTTATCAGTACGATGGCGAAAAATACTTTCACCAGCGTCATATAGCAGGTTCGTCTTTTCATCGGATCACCTCGTCTTTTGATTGCATTAGATCAGCCGGAACAGGATGGGGACAAACACGGTCACCGGGCCGCCGGGCGGTTTGGAAAAAGGGGCAATTTCCCGCACCGTCTCCAAGACGGAGCGGTCGAGAATCCTGTGCCCGGAACTCCGGGTTATTTTCAACGCAACGATCTCCCCCGACGAACCGATGGTAACGGCGACCGTAACCCTGCCCTGCAAATTTCTTTTCTTTGCCCGGGCCGGGTACTGAACACTGCCGCGAATTTTTCGGCCGATGACATCACGATAGGCCTCTTCCACCACCGCCGGGTCTTCGACCGATGGGACAGGAACGGATGCGGTTGTGGGACGCTCCGGCTGCCATTCAGAGGCTTCAATTCCCTTGATGGAAGGGATTTTCGGGACCTGCACGGGCGCCTGGGATATTCCCGGGATATTTTCCGCCGGTACTATTTCCGGTGGCGGTTGATCTGAAGGTGCACGATGCGGATTTATGTTCACCCGATGCACTTTTTCAGGATGCGCCGTTGCCGGCGGCCTGAACCGGGGTCGTGGAATCTCTCTTGCAAAGGGTTTCGACATGCTGCGCAGGGTCAATTCAAGGTAGGTCAGCGACCTGGGCCGGTAGATTTTTGAGATGTGCATGAACAATACAACGTGCACCATCAATGAGATGATAATCAGCCCCCGGAAGAGCCAGTTGGGATTGGTGTGATCATGCACCATAATCATCTATTTTTTCTCCGTCGCCAACGCCAGCCGTCCTGCCCCGGCGGCCTTGGCCACATCCATGACCCGCACCGCCTTGTTCAGAACTACCCCTCTATCGGCCCTGATAACTACCAGACCATCTTCACGTCCCTGCAGGCGCTCCTTCAGCACCCCGAAAAGCTGGTTCAGTGGCACTTCCCGGTTCTCGATAAATGTGCTGCCCTTTTTATCGACCACGATGGTGATCTCCTTCTCCGTCTGGGCGGATGTTGTGCTGGCATTGGGGAGTTTGATCTTGATACCTTCGTCAACAATAAAATTGGTCGTCAGCAGAAAGTATATCAGGAGCAGAAATACAATATCTATCAGAGATGTCAATGGCGCCTGTAACTGATAAAAATACCGTTCTTTTTTGGGAAACAGCATGACGTTGTTCTCCTCGCTTGAGAACCCGGACAAGCCCGAAACACAGACAAGCCCTCAAGGCCATTTTTTAAACAATTATTGAATAACCGCTTTCATAAATGTGATGGCCCCGTCCTGAAGCCTGGCTTCATATTGATTGACACGCGACACCAGGTAGCTGTGAGCCAGGATGATGGGCAGGGCCACCGACAGCCCCAACGCGGTGGTGAGCATGGCCTCCCATATCCCGCCGGCCAGGACCGCGGCGTTGACCTTGCCGCCCATTTCCTGGATCACCATGAAGGCCTTGATCATGCCGATTACCGTACCGAGCAGCCCCAAAAGGGGGGTGATGTTGCCGATGGTCGCCAATGCCTGCAGGTAGCTGGAAAGATCCCGTACCTGCTCTTCGGTGGCATGAACGATAACGGTCTCCAGGGTTTCACGCTCCTTGTCCTTGACCTCCATGGCTTGTGAAAGGACATATCCCATGGGGGAATTGCTTTGAACAGAGGCTTCAATGGCACCGGCATCGTCACCGCTCTGAATCAGGGCGACCACCTTTTTTGCCAGGCCGGCACCTCGCTTTCTGAGGCGGGCAAAACGAATCAGGCGCTCGAGAAAAATCGCCAGGGCAAAAACAGAACAGAGCAGGATCGGTATGACCAGCACCCCGCCTTTTGCCAGAAGATCAAACATGATCTACCTCCTTGACTTACCGTTTTACGTGTTAGGTTTTACGTAAATTCTAAAACGATTCTTCTATATCCGCAACCCCATCGAAATCCAGGTCCTTTTTACGCATGCGCATCTGCTCGGCAGCATCGTAGGCTTCCCATACATCCACCTTACCGTCATGGTTGGAATCCTCCTCCACCGCGCTTATCCTGCCTTCCTTGTAGAAAAACCAGATGTTCACACGACCGTTACCATTGGTATCCTTCTCCGCTCGTAAAGGGCTGCCATCTGCCTCATAGTACCAGGTGATACTCGATCGGTCGCTGGGATCCTGTGCTTCTTCACTTTTAACGAGGGTACCCTTTTCATCGAAATATTCGCGCAGCAAGATGCCCCCGGTGAAGGTTTCATCATATTCCTTGAGCCTCAAGACACCCTCTTTGAAAAAAAGGCGTGCATTGATGTTTCCGTCACCATCGGCGTCTATCTCCACGACCACCTGCCACCCCGGCCGGTTGAACCACTGCGTATTTTCAAAACGGCCGTCGAAATCACTGTCCTTGGTCAGTTTCTCCCGGAGACCATTTTCATAAAACACCCTGAGATCCACCGCTCCATCCGCGTTGGAGTCCTTTTCCATGGTCATGAGCCTGCCGTCGGTATAATGTTGCCAGGTGTCGGGACGGCCGTCCAATGTCGTATCGTCCTTTTGCGTTACCGGTTTGCCCCCGGCATAGCGTATCCGGCGATCAAAAACGCCGTCATGATTTAAATCCATTTGTTTTTCAATGGGTTGTCCGTCCTTAAAAATAGTTTTTGAATCCAGTTTCCCATCATTGTCTTGGTCAATTGTCTGCTCTGCCACCCGTCCGTCTCTGTAGTTGCGGTACAGATCCATCTTCCCGTCCCTGTCCGAATCGTGGCTGCTTTTAGCAGGCAGGCCGTTGGAATCATAGATGATCGACACCTCTATGCGGCCGTCGCCGTCCTCGTCCCTTTGCCTTGCATGGGGTTGACCGTTACGGTAAGTATCCCACAAGTCGACCCGCCCGTCTGCATTGGTGTCTTTTGTCGATTCCGACAGAACGCCGAGTTTATAGCGATGAACCGTATCCATGCGACCGTCACCGTTGGTGTCCATGGTTACAACGGCAAGCTGCCCCTGGGCATCAAACCCGGCTGTTTGTACGATATGCCCCTGGCTGTCAAGCTGTTCCTGGGAAACGCTTCGGCCCTCTTCAAACAGGTCCCGGGTGTCGATGACACGGTCAAAATCAGTATCACGCTCAATACGGACGAGTACGCCCTGCGCGTATATTTGAATCACGTCCTCGAATCCATCGCCATTCGTATCGATCAGGAGTCTGGACAGACGGCCGTCATCATCGAAATGCGCTGTCTGGTCCGGCCGGCCGTCCTGGTCAACATCCTTCTTCACGATGCGCTCTTCAGCCCCAAGGGTTCCGACCGTCAACAACAGGAACACAACGGCCAGGACAACGGACAGCAGGCAACCTGGCGCCGGCTTCGATAAACCAGCCCGGACCGAATATTGTTCAGACGGATAATCCATGGTTATTCCCGGGGAAAATATTACCCAACAGGGTACCCTTAAAATTGCCTGTAAATTTTTATGGCGGTCATTACTTAATCGGTGCTTCGGTGTCAATATATTTCAAATTGCTCAAAAAAGTGATATATATGCCTGATGGCGCTGATTATCAATGAAATCTTTCACAGCATCCAGGGGGAATCGACCTTTGCCGGCCGCCCCTGTACTTTTGTGCGTTTGACCGGATGCAACCTGCGCTGCACCTATTGTGACACCCGTTACGCCTGGTCGGAGGGGCAGGCCATGGCGCTGAACCGGATCGTCGACCGGGTGGCTGCATTCGGCTGCCGCCTGGTTGAAATCACCGGCGGCGAGCCCCTGTTTCAACCGGACACCGTTCGGCTTGTTGAGACCCTGATCGAAAAAGGATACCGGGTGCTGATGGAAACCAATGGCAGTTTCGACATCGGCACGCTCGATCCGGCCTGCGTAAAGATCCTCGACATCAAATGCCCGGACAGTGGCGAGGCCGCCAGATGCGACCTGGACAATCTTGACAGGGTGTCGCCGGCCGACCAGATCAAATTTGTTATCAGTAGTCGCGGGGATTACACGTATGCAAAAAAAATCATGCGCCGAATCCCGGCCCGGGTACCGCACGGCAATGTGCTGTTCTCACCTGTTCTTGACAAACTGTCCGGCCAGGACCTGGCCGGATGGATCCTGGCCGACCGCCTGGAGGCAAGACTCCAGCTCCAGCTGCACAAAATTATCTGGCCGGAAGTCGAACGGGGGGTATAACAACCGTTTTACATTTTAGGTTTTACGATTTAGGTAGTGCAAATTAAAACGTAAAATGGATTTTTTCGCCTATTTATTGAAATCACATCATGTTTGCGCAGGATTTTGGTGCCCGATTCTAAACAAAATCCAAAGGATTTAAATCATGCAAGCAACAAAGAAACCTGCCGTGATTCTCTCCAGCGGGGGGTTGGACTCCACGACGGTCATGGCCATGGCCAAGCAAATGGGCTATGCCCTTTACGCTCTCAGCTTTGACTACGGCCAGCGACACGCCTTCGAGCTTAGCGCCGCAAAGCGGGTTGCCCGGGCGCTAGGTACACGGCAGCACCTGGTAATCCGGACAGATCTTACCGGCATCGGCGGCTCCGCACTTACCGCTGACATTGCTGTCCCAAAGCATAGAATCGGGGGTGATGATGACAGTCACGAAATCCCCATCACCTACGTTCCCGCCCGCAACACAATATTTCTCTCCTATGCACTCGCCTGGGCCGAAGTTCTGGGCTCCGCAGACATATTTCTGGGTGTCAACGCCGTGGATTACAGCGGCTATCCCGATTGCCGGCCGGAATACCTCGAAGCCTATGCAAAAATGGCCAACCTGGCAACACGCGCCGGCGTGGAAGGTACGACCCGGGTCAAGATTCACGCCCCCCTGGTCCACATGACCAAGGCAGAAATCATCCAACAGGGAGTTCAACTGGATCTCGATTACGGCATGACCCACTCATGCTATGACCCGGATACATCGGGCAGGGCCTGTGGTGCCTGTGATAGCTGCACCTTGAGAAAAAAAGGATTTGAAGAAGCCGGGGTAAAGGACCCGACTCAATATATCTGACATGAAAATTGCCTTCCTTCACTATCACCTGAAGCCGGGCGGCGTAACCACCGTCATCCGCCACCAGGTTGAAGCGCTAAAAGATGAGTGTCGCGTATTGGTCTTGAGCGGTGCCCCGCACCGCTCGCCCTTTCCCGCCCCGGTTCGAAATATCCCCGACATCGCTTATGACAACGATAGAAAGCGCACCGAAAATCCCGGGGAAACAGCCGCATCGATCCACCGAACCATCCAAAAGCAGTGGAAAGGGGGGTGTTATCTGCTGCATGTCCACAATCCCACGCTGGCAAAAAACAGCGCCTTCCTGGACATTCTCAAAGCGCTTCAGG
>JAFDAT010000064.1 GCA_019313725.1 Deltaproteobacteria bacterium | reverse complement strand
CAAAGAACATTTCGATCTGGATGAACTACGATCCATCACCGTGGGTGGCGAAACAATGGGCGCAGACCTATATGAATGGGGTAAAGAAGCACTAAATATTGAGCTCAATGAAAATTATGGCATGACGGAATGCGATTTCATGGTGTCTGGTTGTTCAGAAATCATGAAAGTCTACCCTGGATCCATGGGCCGGGCGATTCCCGGCCATATAGTGGAAGTCATCGACGAATCTGGAGACGTGGTGCCTCCAGGAGAGTTCGGTGAATTCGCCATCATGCGGCCAGATCCGAGTATCTTCTTGGGCTATTGGGGTAATCCGCAGGCCACTGAAAAACGTTTCAAGGGAGACTGGTTCTGCACTGGCGATTACGGAACCAAAGATGCAAAAGGCTACTTTTGGTTCACCGGCAGAAAGGACTATGTCATCGAAAGCAGTGGTTACCGAATCGGACCGGGCGAAATCGAGGACGTGATCGTGAAGCATGATGCCGTAAAGCTGGTCGCGGTCATTGGGGTCCCCGATAAGATTAGGGGAGAAATCGTTAAGGCATTTATCGTACCTGAAAATGGGGTGGTAGTAGATGTAGCACTTGAGGAGGACATCAAACAGCTGGTGAAACAAAAACTGGAGGCCCATGCGTATCCGCGTGAAATCGAATTTCTCGAAGAAATGCCAATGACAGACACGGGCAAAATCATGAGAAGCAAGTTGAAAAAAAAGAAACAATAAAAAAGACTGCCGGCAAAACGGATAAGCGGTCGGTACCAGGAGGTTGAAAATGGGAGCAGAATTGGTTCAAAAGAAAATCGAGGACAATACTGGCTGGATTTTACTCAACAATGTAACCAAAAAGAACGCACTTGGAAGTGAAATGTATAAACGGATTCTGACCATCTTGGATCAATATGAGGAGGATGAAAATATCAGAGTTATTGTCATAAGGGGCAACGGCGGTAACTTCTCGGCTGGGTATGACCTCTCGCAGGGCATGCCGGATTCCTATCGTGATTTTGTTAAAAAGCTCGATGGACCCGTCTCTCGCCGCTTATGGTATGGGCCCAAACCGACCATCTCCATGGTGGAAGGATATTGCTTGGGGGGTGGGTTTGAATTGGCGATGGGCGCGGATTTTGTTTATGCGACAGATGATGCACTTTTGGGGGAACCGGAGATCGATTTCTTTTTCACGCCGGATTTCAACAGCCTGCCCTGTATTATTTTGCCCCGAAAGGCAAAGGAGATGATTTTGCTTGGTCAAGTCATCTCCGGTACAGAAGCGGCTGAAATCGGCTTTATAAATCGTTCTTTTACTTCGACACGTTTGGAGGAAGAAGTCAAAAAAGTCTGTCGGAGATTGGTATCCTTGCCTGAAGAAACGGTGGCTACCGCCAAGACCGGTTTAAACGGTGCCTTTGATGCCCAGGGCTTTGGCAATGCCATTGCCTACGGCGAAGAAATTGCCATTTATAACGGGCTGCGAGGCCAAACCAATCCGCAATGCCAGGAGTTTCACCGCACGATCAAAGAAAAAGGACTCAAGGAAGCCATAAAGCGCTTTCGCGATTACGGCCAAAGCGGAAGTCTGGATGAGGCCGGCTGGAAAAAATAATACCGATATATGGTTAGTGATGGAACCGCTAATGAATTCCTTCCCTGGCTTCAAGCCGTTCAACCAAATGCTTGGGAAGGGTGATGGCCCGGTGGGTGTTTTGATCCACATATACCCAGACGACCGATCCCTTGATCATAACTTTGTCGCCCTGTTTATCGGTTTCACTGTAACGAACACGAAAAGGGAAAAAGAATGAATAGTCTGCTTTAGACATATTAAGAATGCCTCCGCTTCATGGGTTTATTTAAAATGATAGACCTGTCCAGGTTGAGAACATCTTCCGCGGTAAAGCATGTGACAGTTGATCTGGGGTGCAAAGCTGTCGATCCACATAATGCCTCTGTGATTTTGGAGAGAGTCATCGGTCGGTTTTATGGTAAAAAAACTGCTGCCAACTTACAACGACCCATTCACTTGAAAACACACAAGAGCGCTACTCCTTCCCCTTGGTGATGCCCCTCAGAAGAATTTCAATAAACGTTTCGGATAGTTCTTCCGCAGATTCTTTTCGTGAATAATCAAACCAGTAATATGTCCAGCTACACATGCCAATCGCTGCAAAAGCTGCAAATGTGCTGCTGATTTCCTTGGCTTTACCTGATGCCTGCATTTCAGACATCGCATCCTTAATTAGAGTAAAGGTTTTGCGCCAATTTTGCTTGACTATTTTCGAGTGGTGAGGCTTTAATTTTCCGGCTTCATGGACAGCGATGCGTGACGACGCATCCATTGTCATTATTTCTGAATATCTCCGCAAGAAAAATATGAGACGCTTTTCAGGATCAGAAATTTTTTCCGCTTCTTTCAAAATTGGAATAAAGTTCGTTTCATTCAGATAGTCGATGATGTCGAAAAGGAGGCTTTCCTTACTAGGATAATGGTGGTAAAGGCCGGCTTTACTTAACCCAAGTTCCCTGGCAATGTGGGACATTGGGGTATTATCATAGCCTTGTTCAAGGAATAGCTTTGAGGCCGTTCGATATATTTTCTCTTTTGTTTCCATTTATAACATTTTGAATTGTTTATGAAATTAAACCTACCTGCCGCACGGTAAACACTATAACAGCAGTCCTAATCGGAACTGTCAAGAACATATGTGAATATCATGACCTCGACGATCTGGCTGGTTCTTGGGTAGCTGACCCAGATTTTGAAACTACTGCAGAAAATTTTTCCTATCTTGACAATTGAGTCATATAATTTGTATATTATACAGAACATTAGATAGTTATCCTTTTATGACCCAGGTGGCGCTGTAAAGATGGAAAATACTTATTCAGATTCAGCAGTAATCCTAACAAAAGTTCGCAAATGCTTTGAGGCAATTTTGTCAAATTCTAAAGTTATTGCTGTTTATATTTTTGGATCTCAGGTGAAAAGCCATAGTAAAGATACCTCAGATATCGATATCGCGGTCCTATTCGACGAAACGGCATATAAAAATGACCCGATCAGTACATCGGCTCTTGCATATTTGGCAGCAACCCGAGCCGGGTTGGCTACTGCCTTTAAGACCGATGTAACTATCTTGAATACCGCCTCCCTGGAAATAGCCTATGAAGTGATCACCTCGGGGATATGTCTGGTGGAAACAGACGAAGAAAAAAGAATCACCTATGAAATCGCCATAAAAGGTTTGTATTTTGATTTCAAACCGTTCCTTGAAGGGATTCGTTCAGAACATATAGCTTCTTTATAGGAAAATTCATTGAAAAAATCCATTGAAAGAAAAATCAACTCGGTCGAAGAACGTCTGGTAAGGTTAAGCACCCTGTCAGAATCTCTGGCTTCATTTGAAAACTATCAAACATCGACAGATACAAAGGATATTGCAGAAAGGAATATTCAAGTAGCAATTGAAACATGCCTGGATATTGGCAAAATAATCATTTCAAGCGCTAACCTTAATGAACCGAAGGATAACAAGGGCATATTCGTTATTCTATCAGAAGCCGGTTATCTCACAAGCGAAAGTCTATTGTTTATGGTCCCTATGGCTGGAACGCGCAATATTCTGGTACATGGTTATGATAAGGTGGATGACGCTTTGATTTTTGGCATCTTAAAGCGTCATATTGGTGATTTCTATATATTTCTCAAGCAAATAAAGGAAAACTATCTAATAAACGATCATTAGCTCTCCCTTGCCGCAGAGACCATTGCCTGAACATTTTCAAGTTTTGCATTGGTCGGTATGTCGCAGCCCGATTGAAGAATAAAACCATCAGGACCAATTTCACGGATAAGCTTTTTGCAATAGTTGTAAACCTCATCCTGCGTACCAAACGCAAACATTGATGCGGGCACATCCCCCATGATGCAGGCGTGTCCATTCAATATTTCTTTGGCTTTATGGATATCGGTTTCGCCGTCAAGGGCGACGATCAACTTCCCTTTCGGTAATTCCTTGAAGCGCACCAATTCTCTATCCCAGTTCGAATCCAGATGAAGCAGGGCAATTAAGCCGGAATCCACCACTTCAAGAATAATTTTTCTTAAGTAAGGCCACACAAACCGCTCCCACATAGGCGGCGAGATCAAAAAAGGCGCCGACCGCCACCCGCCCACCCAGACAGTAGGAAAGCCACTTTTAAGGGCCGATTGACAGACCCGTTCGGCCATGTAGGGCGCCATTGCATCCATAACCGCCTCGACTTTATCAGGCATGTCGACCAAGTCATAAAAAAATTTCTCCAAAGACCTGGCACCGCAGAACAGTTCAAAAGGCGATGAAATGACACCGCCCTGCAGGATCGGGATCCCCCTGTCCTTCCAGAGTTTAAAGTCTTCTACGGGTTCTTGATTAATTGGCAGAAGATATTGCGGTGCGTCGTTGAATACACGCTCGGATAAAAAACCCTCAAAAAAATCCAACCAGCCTGCTTCCAGAATCCGGTCATAATCTTCACGGTTCATTAGTTCCGATTCCACCACCTGTGGTTCGTCATTTTCCGGCAGTTCAACGCCGGGTACCCTTACTTTGGCCCCAAATATATAACAAAGCGCGTAGGGAGAATAGCTTCCGTAATTAATCGCATCCCCCCCGCCAATCAACTCATATGCCCGCAGCATGGTTTGTATCGCATTTTTTTGTGATTTTACAAATTCAGACATGGGTGTCTGGGTTACATTGGCTGCAAAACCGGCATACTCCAGAACAACAGGAACCCTATCTGTCTTTTCCAGTGATACAGCTTTTAGAATTCGATCCAAGCGCCTGTTAAATTTAGTTTTTTCTTCCATTGAATTATTCCCTCTGGTTGTATATCTTCTGACCAACAGTAAAAGCAACATCCTTATACACCTGTACAAGGAAGTCCAGGAATTCAGGCTCACGCATGCCTTCCGGCGCACGATAGTATTTGGGGCAGGAGATATGGTGAACGATGTCGTCCAGATAAGAAAAGGCAGGCAGACGGTCACCCGCTTTACCCCCCAGTGAACTGCCGATGTAAGTGGAGCCGTGATACGCATCTTTGCGAGAGATAATATGCTTTTTTGTCTTGTTCCCCCGGCAGAAATGATAGCGTTGTACCAGGCGAAAGGCCGTGTCTATAGCAGTTGGCCCACCCGTTGTAAAATGGACAAGATTAAATTATGGCCGTTCGACACTGCAAGTTTCGCGTCTCATATCAAAGCACCCTTTGATATCCGCTTTCAAAATCCATTCCTGATAATTACAATCTTTCCCTTAGATCCCGCTTGAGGATTTTTCCGGTGGGGGTTCTGGGAATCTCATCCAGGATGATAATGGTGGTTGGAATTTTATAGTCGGCCAATTGATCCCTGCAGAAGGACTGGATCATCTCATCGGTGACAGTGGCGTCTTTGGCCGGTACAATAAATGCGGCTACGGTTTCCTGCAGCTCTTTGTCCGCCTTGCCAACCACGGCTACATCTTCAATTTCCGGCATTTTGCTCAAGACGCTTTCGACCTCTACAGGATAGATATTCACACCGCCCCGGATAATCATGTCCTTCACCCGGTCCACGATGTAATAATAACCGTCTTCGTCGCGGATGGCCACATCACCGGCCGTGATGTATTTTCCGATGTGGGTATCTGAAGTGGCTTGGTCGTTCTTATAATAACCGTCCATCATGATCGGGTTATAGATATACAGAACGCCGCGTTCACCGTCTGGCACCTCGTTATTATCTATATCAAAAATCTTCAGCTCGTTTTTGACAAAGGCTTTACCTACACTGCCGGGGCGCTCCCGCATATCTTCTGGTGTGATGGCGGTGTTCAATCCGGTTTCGGTGGCACCGTAATACTCGTGCAAAACCGGACCGTATCTGTCCAAAAATGCCAGCTTGTACTCCGGAAACAGTGGGGCTGCGCCTACAACCACTGAACGCAGGCTGGACAAATCCAGCTTGGCTGTTTCTTCCTCAGGAACCTGCAACAACCGTGTTACCATGGTTGGGACCAGGTGGGTGGAAGTCACTTTGTATTTATCCACCAGTTTCAAAAACTCCAGGGCATCAAATTTTGGCATGTACAGCAGAGTTCCTCCCAGCACAAATGTTATGAGGTTGAAATAGTAAGGTGCGGAGTGATAGATCGGACAGCAGACCAGGTGTATTTCATCATCGGCCAGTTTAAAAAAAGCCATGGATCCGAACAAGTAATCCATGACCCCGTCTTTCTTCACAAAATCAGTGCTTCTGGCGGCGCCTTTGGGCATGCCGGTGGTTCCTGAAGTGTAGATCATGGAGTTACCTGCTTTGGTGGCTGACGGGATACTTTCCAACTCGATAGCCGGAGGATTGGCCATAAGGTTTTCATAGTCCTGCGCACCCTCGGAGGTCGGGCCGCCATAGGAGATAAAACCACCGGGTAAGATCTTTGGAAATTTATCTTTATATGGCATAATCCTGTCAGTGAAATCATGCAGAAAAATCAGTAGCTTGGAATCTGAATTGTTGACAATAAACTCGATTTCCGGAGCCTGCATGCGGTAACCTACCATGACGAAACCGACTTCAAGGTAGGTCAGAGCACCGGATACCTCCAGGACCTCAGCACTGTTGTACGCCATGAGTGCCACCTGGTCCCCGGCGCGAACGCCGAGGTCATAAAAACATTTGGCCAATGTTCGGGCCCTGTCTCGCAGCCGATCGTATGTCAGGCTTCTGTCCACGCCCAATAACACGGTTTTGTCCGGATGCTTTTCCCAGTTAATCTCCAGAAAATTCGGGGTTTCAATGGGGGTTCCATTTTCAGCCATTTTCTCCTCCTTTTGCAAGAGTAAGTAGTCTTTAAGCCGCATTGCGTTAATATTTACGATGCTTTCAAAAAATCTTTGGTTATTTTCTTGGCGAATTGTCCGAACATGTCGAACGGCTTGTCCCCAACCAGAACTTCAGAATGAAAGGAAACCCCTTCGAAAATAGATTAGACCGAAAATGTTCCCTTGTACTCACTCTGGATCTTCATTTTCAGGGCAGTCTATGGTCAGGGAGCAGTCCCCTGCCTCCTCACTGAAAACAGTGATTTCTTCCTCACCGGAAACGATGGACCTGTCCATGTAAAGAACATCCTCATCCGTAAAGCAGGCGCTACGGATGTAGTTCAGAATGTTCCCTTCACCCCTGATGATGTCGTAGCTGTCAGGGCTTTTGGACACCAGGACCGGGATGGTGTCTATCTCCAGGAGTTCAAGCATATGGCGGTTGTTCTGCGGTGAAAAGGTGTCGATGCGCTCGATGCCTTCGAGGTTCAGCGCAGTGATGTCATCAATGGGGTTGAGATACAGATCACAGCTGTTGCATTCGTTCAGGCTCTGAATGACCTTCTGGCAATGGGGGCAGGTCGATGAAAAAATCAAATAGACCTCTTTGGTGGGGGCAGAGCAGGAACGGACGCCCCAGGCCGCAGCCTTCAATGAAAAACGCTTTGAATGGCCCCCGACGGGTTCAAAGCTCAAAATAGAAAATGAAAACAAAATCACCGCAAGCGCCATCAGACTCCAGGCGGACTGCCTGCGGCCGTACATGATGTTCAGGGCCAGCACGAACAAAAATACGGTCAGGCAATACCCGCAAAAGGTCTGCACAACAAATAGCTGATACGCCAGAAGCGCCGCATCAAATACAAAACCGCTGAACAGCAGTAGTCCGATGGGGTCGATGCTGAAAAATGTTTTATCCTTCAGCATCCGCAATGACCAGAACACCGCCTGAAAAAAAAGAAGACCCAGAACATTCAGCCATAACGACGGGATAAGGGTGAGGCTTTCAACCACTTTGCACCCCTGGGTAGGACAGATGCCGGATCCGGAATACAAGGTGACCAAGACCTGAACAGCAACACCAATACTGGCAATCAGCGCGATAACCCGCATTTGAAAAATCCTTGATTTAAATTCAACCCCGCTGACAACATCGGGAATGGATTTAAATTGATCATGTTAGATGTGCATTAAGTAATCTGACTTATTCAACACCAAAGCAGCGTGAGACTATCATGACCCTGCGATATCAAGTCAACAAATTCTTACCTTGAGTGGCTTGAGCAGTATCTGATATGGTCCCCCAAAAGGGGGATAAATGCCATATATAAAACTGAACGCACAGAATATTTATTATGAAATCCATGGCCAAGGAGAAACCATAGCACTTTTGCACAACGGCTTTTCATGTACAAAAATGTGGGCAGGCGTCTATCCCCTGCTGGTAAATGCAGGATACCGCGTCCTGATGTACGATCGCAGGGGCTACGGGCAATCAGATGCAGGCGCGGACTTCGAGGCCTATTACACGGGCGATGGTTTCAGGGTCGATAGCGTCTCCACCATGGCGCTTTTGATGCAGGCTCTCGAAATAGAAAGCTTTCACATCGTGGGTCAGTGCGAAGGCGGTGTCGTGGGCGTGGACTATGCAGTACGCTATCCCGGACAGATCAAAACACTGGCCACCGCCAGCACGCTCTGTTACAGCACCGTTGTGCTGGAGGAATTTAACCGGCAGAAATTCCCTGCATCCTTTCATCTGCTGCCTTCAGATATCCAGAATAAGTACGTCGTCTGGCATGGACCGCAAAGAGCAGAACTGTTTTACAACCTCTGCAGCCGGTATGGCGGCTGCTACGGCAGAGGCGTTTTTGATCTTCGCCCGGAGATCAAGGCGGTGACATGTCCGACCCTCGTGATGTATGCCGATAGGGGCCACTTTTTCGAAGTAGAACAGGGTGTGGCCTTTTATCGCAACTTAAGCAATGGCTAACTGGCCGTTTTCCCGAAATGCGGGCACAATATTTTCGAACACTACCCGCAGCAGTATGCCCGACAGGTCATCACCTTCATACAACGGTACGCAAGTTTGCCGAATGATTAGTAATCAATAAATACAAATACTTTTTTCGGGCACAAGCCGCAGGTCAGTTGATCGGCCTGAGCCTCAATATATTGCTGCAGGTCGCCTGTATCTCCTCACGGTTCATCATCTGTTTTCGGAACCGGCCTTTGTTGAACAGCTCAGTCTGGTCGTCATAGTGTTTGCTCATCAAATGCCCCGACTGACCGGTAGGGTTGACGCTGATGGAATTTTCCACATCCCCAAAATCCAGTAAGATGCGCATGGCCGGCCCGAAAGATACGGTATATCTCCCGGCTTTATTCAGCTTGAATCCCAGATTGTTGATCACCTCGTTGCCCCCCATTACCGGAAACGGCCCGACATTGAAGAATTTATCCAGGGGTTTTTTATTTCCCAGAAGATGGCCGTGCTCGAGGGTATGCACCCTGCCCCACTGCCAATCGGCCACATCGCTGCCCAACTGGTCCCTCAATTCCGCCACCGCCTGATCAAAAGATTTGATGAAAATCGCTTGACGCGTCTCTCTGACATCCTGAGTAGTTATGTCATCCCACCACAGGGAGGTATCGTTGGGAATAAAAACGGCGGTGGTGCGCTTCATGAGGTGCGTGGATACAAATGCCGTAAAATCCTCTTTGCCCAGTTCATCGGCCATGGCATTTTCCATGATGTTGTACAGCAGTTTGTAGTACACCACCGGTCCGGCAGCATCGATGGCGTGCCCGCCATCCCACGTGTCCAACACCTGCATGACCTGTTGGTGGAGCTCCGATTTTTTAACCGCGGGATCATCCCCGATGGTGTCCAGAATCTCTCTCACCGTCGCGGGTATCACCGCGGACACCCCGTCAACACTCATGGACTGCATCTCTTCAAGAGACCATTTTTTCGGGGTATCCAGGTAATCAACGATTCGCCGGGCGCGATTTTCGGGAACGTAGTAGCCGGGATAGAGCACACCGTCCACTGCCGCGGGCTGATTGTTGGCCGAGTAGACAAATCCGGACAAGGGGTTTTCCGAACTGGGGTTCTTCGAAAAAGGATGCCACCCCAAAGGCTCGTCCCGTCCGCTGGCCCCGTCCAGAAACAGCTTTGAGTTAACATGTTCGGGACGCTTGGCCAATTTGCAGGAGGCCCACCAGGCGATGTTGCCGTCCCGGTCGCCGTACATGACGTTTAGGCCCGGAACATCGATCAGGGCGGCAGCTTCGCGGGCATCGTCCATGCTTTTGGCATGGGCAAACATATAAAAGGCATAACTGATGCTGAACGGCAGTTTATCGGCCGCCCACCACACCGATACAGGCTCACGCTCCACCACGGCGGAAACCTCTTGGCTGGCATCGCTGATCACCGGGCCGTGACGCGTTATTCGCACAGTGACGGTCACATCCGCCTGTCCCTTGACCTTGATGACTTCCTTGCGGATCTTGAACGGTTCCCAGTGATCGTCTACCCACACCTGGTCCGGGTTTTGCGGGTTGACTTTCTCCCGGAAAAAATCAACATCATCGTTCTCGAACATGGTCACCCCCCAGGCGGCAAAGCGGTTGTGCCCGATCAGCGCAAAGGGTATACCCGCGGCGTGGTTGCCGTAAAAACTGAAACCGGGGCATTCCAGGTGGGCTTCGTACCAGACCGAGGGCTGGCTATACTGCATGTGCGTGTCGTTAGCGAAAACCACCTTGCCGGAGGCTGTCTTTGCAGGCGACAGCACCCAGCCGTTGCTCCCGATCCAGGGAGTTGCCGGCAGGTCTGCCATGACCCGATCAACCAGGGTACCGATGCGGCCGGCCGCCGCGACTGTTTCCGGTTTAAAAACCGGTATTTTTTCGGCCCCGGGATCCCAGTCGATGGTCCAGTCCTTCAGATAATCCATGCCCAGCTTTTGATAGGCCTTGGTAATCAGCGGGTCCATGCGGAACCCTTCGGCAAAACCGAAGGCCATGAAATTGGCGACCAGGAATATATCCCGGGGGGTGAAATACTCTTTGGGAATATTGAGGATGAGAAACTCTACCGGCCGACTGCCCGTATCCAGATATTGGTTAATACCGGCAAGGTAGGCAAGGGCCGCTTTCTGATAAGCCTGGGTACTTTCTGCGAAAAACCTGTCAGCCGACTGCCGTGCTCTTACGCCCATCCCCAGGGTCCGGAAAAACGTGTCGGTCTCGAGCATGTCCGGTCCCAGTATCTCCGAAAGGCGTCCAGCCGCGACCCGGCGAATCATCTCCATCTGGAACAAGCGTTCCTGGGCATGCACGTAACCGAGGGCAAAATAGACATCCTCCTCCGAAGAGCCGTAGATGTGCGGAATACCGTAGGCATCAAAATAGACCGTTGTTTCCGCCTTGAGGCCCTTCAGGTCGACTTCGCCCGCATACCGGGGTTTTTGAAAATGCAGGTAAACGTAACCGCCGGTAACACCAACCACGATGACGGCAACCAGCAGCATAGACAGGACCATAATAAAAATCAGCAGACTTTTTAAAACTTTCATCGTCCCTCCCGTGAGTATGGCATGCCTTTACCTTTAGCATGCCTTAAGGTCAATTTTCAAATTTTCATTTTCGATCGCATACAGCCAACCCTGAAACATCAGTTTCACCTTGAAAGC
>JAFDAT010000402.1 GCA_019313725.1 Deltaproteobacteria bacterium | reverse complement strand
GGCTTCTACGCCTTTACGCACGACATTATGGCGCTGGTTGCTCTCGGTTTCGGTGGCAGCCTGATCTCAATTTTCGCCCGTCTGGGCGGTGGTATCTTTACCAAAGGCGCGGACGTGGGCGCCGACCTGGTGGGTAAGGTCGAAGCCGGTATCCCCGAAGACGATCCCAGGAACCCGGCCACCATCGCCGACAATGTGGGTGACAACGTGGGCGACTGCGCCGGTATGGCCGCCGACCTTTTCGAGACCTATGCGGTAACAGCTGTTGCCGCCATGCTTATAGCTCACCTGTTGTTCCCCGAAACTCCCATCGCAACGGAATTCCCGCTGATCCTGGGTGCCATATCCATCATCGCATCGATCATTGGAGTGTTTCTTGTCAGGCTGGGAAAAAGCGAGTACATCATGGGCGCGCTCTACAAGGGCATGTTCGGTTCCGCCATTTTGGGCGGTATCGCCTTTTATTATGCCTGCAACAAGTTCATGGTGGGTGTGGGCGATCTTACGTCGATGTCTATTTTCTACTGCGCGCTGATCGGCCTGGTGCTGACGGTCGTCATCGTCATCATCACCGAGTACTACACCGGCATCTATGCACCGGTTAAAGCCATTGCCGAGGCTTCTACCACCGGTCACGGCACCAACATTATTGCCGGTCTGGCCGTCAGTATGCAGGCCACGGCAGCACCTGTTCTGGCCATGTGTCTGGCCATCGGGCTGTCTTTCCATTTTGCCGGGCTCTACGGCATCGCCATTGCGGCCATGTCCATGCTCTCCATGACCGGTATGGTCATCGCCATCGATGCCTACGGCCCCATTACGGACAATGCCGGCGGTATTGCCGAAATGGCCGATATGGACGAGAGCGTTCGTGCGGTAACCGATCCCCTGGATGCGGTCGGCAACACTACCAAGGCTGTTACCAAGGGGTACGCCATCGCTTCCGCCGGTCTGGCTGCCCTGGTTCTTTTTTCCGCCTACGTGCAGGAGTTCAATCTGCATGGTGGGGGGGAGGCAATAAGGTTTGACCTGAGTGACGTTAACGTTATCATCGGTCTTTTCATCGGCGGCCTGCTGCCCTTCCTGTTCGCCTCCATCGCCATGAAAGCTGTGGGCAACGCCGGCGGCGCCGTGGTTGAAGAAGTTCGCCGTCAGTTTCGCGAAATTCCGGGCATCATGGAGGGCACAGCCAAACCGGATTACGGTGCATGCGTTGACATCGTCACCAAGTTTGCCCTGAAAGAGATGATCGTACCGGCTATTCTGCCGATTGCCGCACCGCTTCTGGTGGGATTTTTACTCGGCAAAATTGCTCTGGGTGGACTCCTCATCGGCAGCATCGTGACCGGTGTGTTCGTAGCACTCTCCATGACCACCGGCGGAGCCGCATGGGACAATGCCAAGAAATACATTGAAGACGGTCATCTGGGCGGCAAGGGCAGTGATGCCCATAAGGCAGCCGTTACCGGCGACACTGTCGGCGATCCTTACAAGGATACGGCAGGCCCGGCGATCAATCCCATGATCAAAATCCTGAATGTTGTTGCGCTGCTGATGGTACCGTTCCTGATGTAGTTTTCATGACCTTCAGAATAGTGTAATCCAAAAAGGATTGGTGCGGTTCCGCACCAATCCTTTTTTTTTATTGATTGTTCCCATGAGGAATGGTATGATTGACATCCTAAGTCAACATAGAATCAAAGGTTTCTGGTGTGACAATGTCAAATAATGTTGAGAACGAAACGTCGGATGATGGTCCGGAAGCGGTGCGTAAGTTCCAGATAGGGGACCTGGCTGTTTACCCGGCACACGGTGTGGGACAGATCGAAGCGATTGAAAGCAAGGTCGTGAACGGCGAGACCCATGATTTCTACATCATGAAGATCATCGAGAACGGTATGGTCATCATGATTCCCACCTGGAACGTCAAGGCCGTGGGGTTGCGGGATGTGATCAGTGAAGACGAGATTCCCAAAATCATAGAAGTCATGAAAACCAAGCGCGAATCCGGCATCGACAATCAGACCTGGAACCGGCGTTACCGCGAATATATGGACAAAATTAAAACCGGATCACTTTACGAAGTAGCCGAAGTGTTCAGAGATTTATCCCTTCTGAAGTTCACCAAAGACCTCTCCTTCGGCGAAAGAAAACTCTACGATACGGCCCAGGGGCTTCTGGTCAAGGAACTTTCTACTGCCAGGAAAACCAAAGAGGAGACCATCGTTTCCGAGATCGAATCACTTTTTGTACCCCCAGAAGAGGAAGAAGAGTAGCCCCCCGTCATGTCCGTTACAGGACCATTTGTTTTCTCCGTAGAAAAAACGGATTTTAATCAGCGTCTGGATGTTATCGTTGCTTCCCATCTTTCCGAGTGTTCCCGATCATTCGCCGCCGCTCTGATTCGCAATGGAAGCATCAGGGTAAACCGTACAGCCGTTAAACCGGGCTATCGCCTGAAACCGGGTGATATTGTGGGCGGCAGCATTCCTCCTCCCGAGCCGGTGACCTTTGGTCCGGAAAATATTCCCCTTGAATTTCTTTACGAGGACGGAGAACTCGCCGTTATCAACAAGCCGGCCGGCATGGTGGTTCATCCGGCACCGGGCAACTACACGGGAACCGTGGTGAATGCCATGCTGTTCCATTGTCCTGATCTGGGCAATATCGGTGGAGACATCCGGCCCGGTATCGTTCACCGGTTGGACAAAGACACCTCGGGTGCCATGGTCGTGGCCAAAAACGGAACAGCGCACAATTTTCTGACCCGTCAATTCAAGGAACGGTCCATTAAAAAAGAGTATCTGGCAATCGTACACGGAAATATGAAAGCCGATGCCGGAAGGATATGCCTTCCCATTGGGCGTCACCCGACGCAGCGTAAAAAAATGTCGACCGTGGGCAGCGCCGGCCGCAGGGCTGAAACCCTCTGGCAGATCAAGGAACGGTATGCGGGGGTAACACTGCTGCGCCTCGATCTGAAAACCGGCCGGACACATCAAATCCGGGTCCACTGTTCCGCGATTCAGCATCCGGTTGTAGGCGACGCCTTGTACGGCGGCCGCCGAAATATTTCGGCCGCAGGCATTGCCGTAGATAAATTCAAACATCTTATCGCAGGGGTGAAGCGTCAGATGCTGCATGCCCGGCGTCTGCAGTTTGTGCATCCGATAACCCGGAAATCTCTCACTTTTGAGGCACCGGTTCCCGAAGATATGCGTAGCCTTATGGCAGATCTGGCAACATATTCAAATATACCGTAGTTATGATAATTATCATGAAGGAGTCGTCATGAAGAAAACAAAAAAGGTCAAAATCAGTG
>JAFDAT010000063.1 GCA_019313725.1 Deltaproteobacteria bacterium | reverse complement strand
TGCAACCGCACCAATGGTTCTGTTGGCCTCTTTGCTGAGTCTCTGGTAGGTCAAAACTTTTATAAATTTACCCACATTGAGGCCACCGGAATAACGAGCCGCTTTTTTCGTAGGCAGAATGTGATTGGTGCCGGATGTTTTATCGCCATGGGAAACAGTGCAGCTCTCACCCAGAAAAAGAGACCCATAGTTTTTCAAATTATCCAGATACCAGTCCAGGTTTTCCGCGATCACCTGAACATGCTCGGCCGCATAATCATCGCTTGTATCGGCCAATTCCTCCTGATTCTCACAAAGCACGACTTCGCCATAGTCTTGCCATGATGATTGCGCTACTTCGGGCTCCGGAAGATCGGCGATCACTTTGGGCATGATCTCAATGACCTTGTGCCCCAGTGCTTCGGAGTCCGTCAGCAGCCATACTGGAGAATCGTAACCATGCTCACACTGGCTGACCAGGTCGACAGCAACAATCATGGGGTCTGCTGTTTGGTCCGCAATCACCAAAGATTCGGTGGGTCCTGCAAAAACATCAATGCCGATTTCACCGTAGAGCAGGCGCTTGGCCTCGGCCACATAGGCATTCCCCGGGCCTACGATAATATCCGCCGGCTTGCCGGTAAAAAGACCGAATGCCATGCTGCCCACAGCTTGGACGCCGCCTAAGGCCATGACCACGTCGGCTCCGGAAAGCGACAAGGCGTAGGCTACGGTCGGATTGATGCTTGCACCCCTGGGTGGCGTGCAGGCCACGACGAAGGGCACACCGGCTGCCTTCGCAGTGGCCACGCTCATGATTGCCGAGGCTGCATGGGCAAAACGCCCGCCAGGCACATAGCAGCCTGCGCACTGACACGGCACCAACCGCTGTCCTATGACTACACCTGGCGACAGCTCGGTCTCAAAGGCCTGCAGGCTCTCGCGCTGTTTTGTGGCAAACCCATAGACCTGGTCATGGGCGAATTGAATATCGTCTCTGACCCTCTGGGGAACTTGGGCAATGAGTTTTTCCATTTCGTCCCGGGTTATGATGAAATCACGGGTCCAGCCATCAAATTTTTCAGCCAGTTCAACAACAGCAGATTCTCCCTGGGTACGAATAAGGCTCAAATATTTCTTAACCGTTTCTCTTGTTTTGAGGTCGTCCTTCTCGGTCTTTTTTATCGATTTTTTTAGATAAGTCGCCATGGTCAACCTTTTTATCAGCGCTTTTTTTATATGGTATTGAAATAAGCCGTAATTTCTTGGTCTACTTCTGCCGGAAGAAGTATGGGCTGGCGTTCTTGTAGAATACGATCACACTTTTCGCGTGCAATTTGCAGCACATCTCTCTTGCCGGCCTTTTCCCAATCTTCGAACGTATTCCAATCCGATATTTCCGGCATGTACAGAGATCGGCAATTCTGAAAAGTGCTCGGTTGCTGCAGATAGTCACCGCCCGGCCCCAGCAATATCATTTCGTCGAGCGTGTTTTCCGCCGCAACCTGATCGATACCGGCAGAAAAAACACGCAGGCGGTCCAGCAGTTCATCATCCAGGATCCATTTTTCATAGCTCGTGGTCGTGATGGAGTCCATAACTCCCAGGCACTCGTTGATTACGTGGACCCCTGCCATGGTATAAAGCGCGAGGTTTTGCATGGTCTCGGCGCCGGCCTGAAAATCGACCTGTTTTGCATCCGTAAGGCCGGCCATGGTACGTGAGGGCAGTCCGTAGTATTCACGGGCCATCTGAATGCCGGCGATATTTACCAGCGTGCTCTGGGGCGAACCGGTAATTGCGTAAAAATTTTTCATGTTCACCATGAAGGTGCCCGCTGAGTAAACCACAGGTGTACCAGGATTGAGCATCTGGGCACAGGCAATGGCTGCCAGGTTCTCGGCGTTGGAGAGTACGACCAATCCTTTGAAATCCATGGGACCGGTCAACCCCGGCATTAAACCCGGCAGGATGAAAAGAGCCTGCTTTCTTTCAGCATACCCCTGCATGGTCTCACAGGTCAGCGGTTCGAAAACGAGGGGGCTGGCCGGATTTACGCCGTAGGAGATTGTCACGTTGTTGTCGAGAAAGCCTTTTTGTCCCATAGCAATTTCGATAATGTCGAATACTTGCTTAACTTCTTCTAAGGTTGCGGCCTGGCCGATCAGCGGTTTGTTGCTATATTGCATCAGATGATGCACCAGCCTGGCTGGTTTGGATTTTATGGGGAGGTCAACAGGGTCCACTGGAATGGAGCCGACCAGGCTGACATTACGACTGTGTTCACACAGCTTGGTGATGTTGTCGAAATCGGCGATGGTCGCTCTTCTTCTTTGGCCTTCAATGTCCTGGATAAAAAGGGTCCCATTTCCGGGTGCCACGACCAAGGATCCCTGTTTTTCACCAATGGTTACATCGACAGTCCCATTTCTACTTGTCATCGTAAAGCCTCTGGGGACGCTCTCCAAAGCTTTCATGACAAAGGTTTCTGACAAATATACGCGTTTACCGTCGACTTTTTGACCATTATCGACAAAAAGTCTGACGATTTCCTCGTTGTCAAACACGACACCTGCGTTTGAAAGCAGTTGCAGGCTTTGTTCATGTATCGACTGCAGGGTGTCTTTTCCCACAATTTTGAGCGAATAAGGTAACATAAGCAGATCCTACCTTGTCAAAGAAGCTTTCCACGGCGGCATGGTTGAGATACTTTTCATCCCTTGATTATTCGGCCAGATAACTGCATGTCCTCACGGAATTAATCGGCCGGCAATTGGCTGCCCTTTTCCAGGACCGGCGGTTCAACCTGAACCGTTTCAGGATACTTGAGACCACTGCCGGTGTTGAGCAAAACGACTTTTTCATCGGCCTTAATCCATCCTTCATCTTGTAACTTCAGGGCTGCACTGAGATTGGCGGCACCCTCAGGGCACACAAAGGTGCCTTCCCTCGAAGCCAGCATCTCTTCTGCAGTCAGAATCTGGTCATCGTCAACAGCCACAGCGCAACCGTCGGTTTTATAAATGGCATCCAGCACCAGGAAATCACCCAATGCCTTTGGAACCGTTATCCCGAAAGCAAGCGTTTGCGCGTTTTCCCAGAAGACTGATTCTGTTTTTTTCTGCTCCCATGCTTCGACAATAGGAGCGCAACCGGTGGATTGGACCGATACCAACCGCGGCATTTTGTCACCGATCCAGCCCATCTGCTGCAACTCTTTCAGGCCCTTGTAGATACCGATAATGCCGACACCACCACCGGTCGGGTAAATGATGACATCCGGCACTTCCCAATTGAACTGCTCGGCCAGTTCAAGCCCCATGGTCTTTTTCCCTTCAATGCGATAGGGCTCTTTAAGCGTCGATGCATCGTACCAGCCGTAATCAGCGACGGCCTGAGCAACGATCTTACCGGCATCGCTGATCAAGCCTTTAACCAGGTATAGCTCCGAACCACTGATGGCACACTCTCCCCTTGGAATTGGGGGGGCATCCTCGGGCATGACAATGACGGATTTTATGCCCGCTGCCGCGCAGTAAACGGCCCATGCGGCACCCGCATTTCCATTGGTCGGCATGGCCAGCACCTCAACGCCTAGCTCTTTGGCACGTGAAACTCCTACAGCTGCTCCCCGCGCCTTAAAAGTGCCGGTAGGTATGATGCCTTCGTCTTTCAGGTATAGGTTTTCCAATCCGATCTCTTTCCCTAACCTTTTCAAATGCAAAAGAGGCGTCATGCCCTCGCCCAAATTAATGATGTTATTTTTATTTTTTACCGGTAAAAGCTCAAGGTATCGCCACAGATCCGGCTTACGATCTTTAAGCATTTCCTTGCTCAAAACAGACGCTACCTTTTCCAGATCATATTCCACCAAAAGCGGCGAACCGCATTCACACAGTTGAATCAGCGCTTCGCTTTCGTATGTTTTGCTGCATTTAGGACACGACAGATGTGATACATACATGAAAATCCTCCTTAGGTTCTGAAATAGTGAGCTAAATCTTTATGTGATCCTATTAAAATATTATTTGGGAAGGCGATCATACGTGCCTATTGTTACGATAATAGTAACAATGACAATATAAATGAAATATTCACACTTCACCCTATGGTTTGTCAAGCAATTTTTCTGTTTTTCGTAAAGGAAGGGGTTTAGTATTTCAAGGCTTAACCTTGCCGATGGAAACCATGCCCATTGAACTCAATACAGTATGAATTCTGATGGTTCATTTAAACTTATATCAGGGGTTAAATGTCGGCAGAAGTGACAGCTTCTGATACTTCGCTGGCTAATTTGGTAAGCACACCGGGATAATTTTTCCGGATCATGTCCAGTGAATATTCGGAGGTAGGAAAATCAAGACTGACGGCACCGACAATAGTTTTCTCACGATAGTTCGTCACGGGTGCACCAATGCAGATCAATCCTTCGACATACTCTTCGTTATTAATGGAATACCCACGGTTTCGTGTCAGTTCAATGTCTTTGCGTATTTTCTGTTTGCTTGGCAAGGTGTTCGGGGTCAGTTTCGTGATATGTACATTCTTAAGTATAGCGGACAACTCTTTTGGGTCAAGGTTTGCCAGCACGGCTTTGCCCATGGCACGTGCATAAAGCTCATCCATAATTACCGGGAGACGAAAGTAAATAAGATTCGGCATTTCACGTCGATAAAGGGATATTAGCGTGTGCCCGTGCAATAGTGCCGAGTCGATTGATATTTTTTGATCAAAGAAAGTTTTGTCAATGATAGGTTTAACGCTTTGAAAAATATCGAATCCATGAAAAAAATGATGGCCAAGTACGAAAGCTTTTGGACCCAATCTGATTGACTTGTCGTTCACGCTTTTTCTCAAATACCCCAACTGAACTAAGGTATTCACAAAACGGTAGGTTGAGGTCTTGTTGATGCCTGTCAGTCGTGATATTTCCGTAAGACCGCGGTGCTGATGATCTCGATCAAATAGATCTAATATAATCAGACCCTTTTCAAGTGTTTTAGAGAAATATTGATTATTTTTATTGTTCATTGGACGTGTTCTTCATGCCGTTTCTCATCTGCCAATTGACTAAATCCCATAGTTGGGGTAAAAGTATTACTATATTCGTAATACCGTTCTTAAAGCAGATATATCTCACAGTTCAGGATTTTTTTCAATATGAGCGTACAACTCCGCAACAACGATGGATGAATGTCTGATTTTATTTATTCAAGAGAACATTCCATGCCAATTCAGAAAACGATCCACTTGATCTGAACCGTAGTTTTGGATACCGTCGACCACGTCATCCAAGGATTTTTCTCGGGGGGGCATGGTGCCGTTTTTGGAATAAAATTTGTCGGCATAACAGATGATTTTTTCATCCAGGGAGAGCGGCAGCATATCCCTGGGAGGGAGCGGAAGTCCGCGGTTAAGGACATCCTTTTTGGAGATTCCCACACCGACATGCCGTTCGCACACCAGGGCGTGTCTGGGGAGATCCTCTTTTTCCAGAAGTCTCCGACCCAGGAGCCCATGCAGGAGATAGGGGTGCCGGCCGTTGCACCCCAGGCCGGGCGCATCCGTTAGAAAAATACCGATATCGTGAAGCATGGAGGCCTCTTTTAGAAAGCCCATGTCCAGGTTATGGTCCGGTAAATTGGCGGCAATCGCCAGGGCTTTGTCCGCCACCTGCCGGCTGTGGGTCACCAGCAGGTTGTAAGCCTTCGAATCCGGCTCATAATATTTTGAAATGATGCCGATTGGGTTCATTAGAAACAGTAAGCCGTTATTTTCCGGGCGAGATCAATTCTCTGTAGATTTTTATAAATAATTATAAATCTGCCTATATTTTGCGCCCTTCGGGTGAAATTTGATGAGAAAAGAAGGTTATTATCCTCTTATGGTAGGTGCAAATTTTTTTCATCAAATTTCATGCAAATTATAGGCATTAGGCTTTGCCGGCAAGCAATACCCCCTCGATGAACGGATCGATATCGCCATCCAGCACGGCACCGACATTGCCGACATCCATGTTAATACGGTGGTCCTTTACCATCTGGTAGGGATGCAGCACATAAGAGCGGATCTGGCTGCCCCAGGCAATGTCGTCTTTGCCGTCGTGCATCTCCTGCAGTTTTTCATCCTGTTTCTGTTTTTCAGCCTGGTAAAGCCGGGCGCTGAGCACTTTCATGGCCATGTCTTTATTGCGATGCTGTGATTTTTCCTGTTGGCACTGGACAACAATCCCCGATGGCAGATGGGTGATGCGTACAGCGCTGCTGGTTTTATTGACATGCTGCCCGCCCGCACCGCTGGCCCGGTACACGTCGATGCGAAGATCTTTTTCTTCGATGTCGACCTTGATGTCGGTGTCCAGTTCGGGATAAACAAATACGGAGGCAAAGGATGTGTGCCGCTTGCCGCTGGCGTTGAACGGCGATATCCGCACCAGCCTGTGGACACCGATTTCCGATTTCAGATAGCCGTAGGCAAAAGTTCCGGCAGCGGTAACGGTAACACTTTTAATGCCGGCTTCGTCACCCGGCTGGTAGTCGATGACGCTGATTTTGAAGCCTTTGCGCTCGACCCAGCGCATGTACATCCTAAAGAGCATTTCCGCCCAATCCTGGGCTTCGGTTCCACCGGCACCGGAATTGATGGAAATGATGGCATCGTTGGCATCGTCTTCGCCATCCAGCATAATGGTGAGCGAGAGGGCCTTGATATTTTTCTCCAACAGGAGAACATCGCTGCCGACTTCTTGGATGGTGGCCGTGTCCTCTTCCTCCATGGCCATATCCAGCAGAATTTTATTCTCTTCCAGCTGTGTGAACAGATTGTGGTAGTTTTCGATTTTACCCGTTAGTGCGGTGCGCTCCTTTAATATGGGCGTTGCCTCTTCGGGTGAATCCCAGAAGCCTTTCTGGGACAGGATGCTTTCGATCTCCTTGAGCCTGATTTCCTTGGCATCTATGTCAAAGATACCCTTTCAGATCTTCAAGTTTTTGTTCGAGATCTTTGAGGGTCTGCTTTAGTTCGAGTGACATGGGGTAACCTCCTCCTTCTTCTTTTAACGGTCTGACCAGCAATGCCAACAACTGATACTATCACACAGATGAGGGAAAACCAATCCCCGAAACGCGTGTAGATGGTTGATGTCCGCATCAGCGGAATCGATTCCGTGAAGGCGGCCTCCTCGAAAATGGGCGCGGCCGCAATGATTTTTCCCGTGGGTTCGATAAATCCGCTTATGCCGGTGTTGGCTGATCTTACCAGGGAACGCCGGTTTTCCACGGCCCTGAACACCGCCATTGAAAAATGCTGATAAGGGGCGCTGGTTCTCCCGTACCAGGCGTCATTGGTGATATTGATCAACAGGTCAGCCCCGTTGCGGGTATTTTCCCGGGAAAGATAGGGGAAGATCAGTTCATAGCAGATCAGCAGGCCGATGCGATGGTCTCCCCAGTCCAGGGTGTCACCCTTGCGGCCGGCGGAAAAGTCGCCGACCTGTTCCACGAGCTTGCCAATAAAGGGCAGCCATTTCTTAAAGGGAACATATTCACCGAAAGGCACCAGGTGAGCTTTGTCGTAGATGTCGGTAATATTACCACCGGCCGCAGAAAGCAAAAAGGCCCTGTTACGGTATTCCACGGCGGTTTCAAGGCGGACAAACGCAGGACTGCCGATGATGTAATCCGTCCCGGTATCGTGCAGTCCTTTGAGCACACGGTTGGTGAGGGGGACATTATGGCCGAAATAAAAAGGCATGGCTGTTTCAGGCCAGACAATCAGGTCGGGATGGGTTTCGACTTCCTGCCGTGAGAGCGTTAGGTAACGATCAATAGTGGCCAGCTGAAACGCCGGGTCCCATTTCATTTGCTGGCCAATATTTCCCTGGATAACGGAAATTTTTCGAAAGGGTGCATCGGTTGCCGTTTCCCGGATGGTTCCAATCCGCCACATACCGTATCCCCACACGGCCGCAAGGATGATGACGAAAACGGCCAGTGAAGCGAGGGCCGGTTTTGCCAAAAGGATATGGGTATGCCATTTCTTTTTGAACAGAAACAGATAGAGAGATAAAAGAACGCTGTTGCCCAGGACAATCAGCCCGGACACACCGTAAACACCCAGCGTGTCCGCAATCTGGATGAGGGGCAACGTGCGGTACTGGGAATAACCGAGCAACTCCCAAGGAAAGCCTGTAAAAAGATGGGCTCTGACGTATTCGCCGGAAACCCAGAGTAGAGGGGCGGCAACGGCCAGCATTTTTGCATCCCGGCAAATCCAGGTGAGGGCCGTGGCAAAACCGGCAATAAACAGCGACAAATAAGCGGCAACGAGAAAAAGAATGGCGAGGCTCAGGTAAAGCGGAATCATGCCATAGGTTTTAAGGCAGGGAATAAACCAGTAGAGCAGGGTGATAAAGTGGATCATCCCGCATAAACATCCCAGGCGAAAGCTGTTGAACGGTGAGACATCACGTACGGCCGCCATCAGCGGTACCAGGGCAAACCAGGCCAGCAACGGGAAGCCCGGGTTCGGAAAGGAAGCCGTGAGCAGCAGCCCTGTACCAATGGCACCAAGGTATTTTTTGGCCGATATATTGTGGGCTTTTCCCATCCTGCTCAGATACAATCAAATGTACGAATTATCAACAATCTTTAAAATAGAATTCAGTCGGCGCTGCTGAGTGTGAGGGCTGAATTCTATTTTGAGTATTGACCTATTCTTTACAGTAGGTTAGAGTAATCTGATTTTTCATGTTTAGTATATGGAATGAAAATTTAAAAATTTGAGGGGAATGTATATGATTGCTTCAGATGAGCAGCTGGAACGATACCGGGTGGTAGGCCGTATTGTCGAACTGGTTCAGCGTATGTCAATGGAACGTCTGACGGATCTGTTGAACGATCTGGAGAAAGCCGCTGCAGCACAGTCGAAACTGGATGGGGACCGCAAGGACCTGCGCATCAACTGTCTGATCAGCGTCGATTATTCAGACTCGGACCGATTTTTTAAAGACTATATTCAGGACATCAGTTCAAGCGGGGTTTTTATCAAAACCAGGGAGTCTTTTTCAGTGGGCGAAGAGATCGTGCTGTCCATGGCCCTGTCCGGTGATGAAAACGCTTTTCGGATACCGGCTGAAGTCATGCGGATATCTTCGGAAGGGATCGGTGTACAATTTAAAATTCAGAGCCAGGTCCAGGAGGATATTATTGCATCACTCGTGGACGAAATGAACGGCCGGAAAGCATAATTAACACTTGTTGAACTAGTGAGTTTGCCATGACCAATAAAAAAAATCGCAGTAATGTAGATATTGAATGGGAGGCCCGTACCCTTTGCAGTGACGAAAGCTGTATTGGTGTCATCGGCCCGGACGGCCGGTGCAAGGAGTGCGGCAAAGCGTTCGAGGGTGAGTTTACCCCCGGCCCGCCACCCCCCCAGGACATGGCCGAAACCGAAGATGCCGTTGAGGATGCCGTTGAGGATGCCGCCGAGGAATTATTAGAAGAAGATCCTGATGGCGCCGGGGACAGCGATTGGGCGAGCCGCACCCTTTGCAGTGACGAGAGCTGCATCGGGGTGATCGGACCGGACGGCCGGTGCAAGGAATGCGGTAAACCCCTGGATGACGAGGCCGTTTGACCCGCCGGCCAGGTGATAATTTTTCCATTAATGTGTTCAGGGTTTGATTGACCAAATGGAGGATCACATGATGATCAGATTAGGTGCCGAACCGTCGAAAATGAGAGAAATTGAACTGGACGATGTCTTTCTGTCCAGGCTGCAACTCCTGATTATCATGTCCAAGGCCTATTTGAACGGATATCCGCTGGGAAGGCACCGCATTAAAAGCATTCTGGAAAACGCGAAACATGTCAAAATGGAAGCGGTGGGCCTGGACGAAGACCTTGAACTGTTCGGGGAGGATGAATCCACTGAAAACGGCCTTGGTTTTGACAGCGCTTTTTATCAGCGGGTAAAGCTGCTCGCGGTTATGGCCGAGGCGATCGCTAAAGGACATGCTCTGGAGCAGCATAAGAAAGAAGCGCTGGAGAAAAACCTGGACGCCGTCTGTGAGTCCATTACCTTCAACAAGCAAGTCAGCGATATTCAGTTTTTGAAAGTGGCGTGAGGTGAATCATCATACCGAATGTAAAAATAGCCGTTATTGATGAGGATCCTATCGTCAGAGATTTTGTGGTCGGCACGCTGATGTACAGTGTCAACCGGGAGGTACTGCCTTTTGAAAACGGCCTCGAGGCCTGGATTTATTTCGAGAGTTACGGGGTGCCCGATATCATTGTTGCCGATGTCAATCTGGCCGATCTTTCCGGTCCGGAGCTTTTGGGAAAGGTTAAAGGCCTCGACCGAAACACGGTTGTGATTCTTTATTCTGACGTACCAGAGCGGGAAGCAATCGTTAGAGAAGCGGGGGCGGACGCATTTCTAGCCAAACCGTTTGGCGTCAGCGAACTGTTCGACCTTGTTCAGCGGTTTGTGGTGGAAGACCGGTCCGGCAGCTGATACCGGACACATTCTGCTGCAATATAATTTTTTATTGCACGTCTCATTTTTCTCTCCCGTTCCAATACCCTCGGCCTACTATATACCCCATAGTTGTTGACCCTGCGACGGTGGGGTATAGCATCTGTCAGTTTAACGTTCCGATTGGCATATGAAAAAAGTTCAATGGGAAAAAGTTCAATCGGAGCATAATTGTGACAACCGGTATACAGGGAAATACACATGCTCAACCTGCAAAATGATGACCCTGCCATGGCGGCCCTCATCGATAAGGAGCGTTTACGCCTGGAGGAAACGCTGGACCTGATCGCAGCCGAGAATCATGCCCCGGCCGCCATCATGGAGACACTGGGGTCTGTTTTCAACACCAAAACCATCGAAGGGTATCCGGGACGCAGGTATCACGCCGGGTGCACATATGCCGATGAAGTGGAGCGCCTGGCTATTTCACGCTGTCAATCACTGTTCGGTGCCGAACATGTCAATGTCCAGCCGCACAGTGGGACATCGGCCAACCTGGCAATATACTTTTCGGTATTGAATGTAGGTGACAGAATTCTATCCATGACACTTTCCCATGGCGGCCACTTGTCTCATGGCCACAGCGCCTCGATTACGGGTAAATGCTTCGATGTCAGGCATTACGGTGTCGAAAAAGAGAGCGGGGTAATTGACTACCAGATGGTGGCCGGCATGGCTGACGCTTTCAGGCCGGCCATGATCATTGCCGGTGCCAGTTCATACCCCCGGTTGATCGATTATCGGAAAATGAGCGAGATTGCCGGTTCGGTTTCAGCTTATCTGCTGGTCGACATGGCGCATATTGGCGGCTTGGTCGCCGCCGGTGTGATTCCGAGTCCCGTTCCTCACGCCGATTTTGTCACATTTACCTGTTATAAAACCATGATGGGCGGCAGGGGTGGGGTGATTCTGTCCAGGCGCAGGTTTGCAGAAAAGATCGACAAATCTGTTTTTCCGGGGTGCCAGGGAACCAGCGCCGTCAACACCATTGTGCTGTAGCGTTGCAAAAAAGCGATTTTCGTATCGTAACCAGGGGAACAGATACGCATCAGGTGCTGGTGGATGTCACCCCAAGGGGACTGGACGGCCGGACCGCCGAACAGGCGCTGGAATCCGCTGGAATCGTACTCAACCAGAATGTTATTCCCGGAGATGAAAACAGAAAAGGTGCGGTCAGCGGCATTAGGCTTGGAACCGCCGGTGTGTCCGCCAGGGGCATGGGTACAAAAGAAGTTGAAATGATCGCAGAATGGATGGCTCGGGTGATGGTGGATCATCGGGATAGCCGGGTTCTCGAGGAGATAAGGCGTGAGGTGGCAAGCCTGTGCAGCCAGTTCTCGGTATACGGTAAAAACGGGAGGTTGTGACGCCGTGGGCCGCAATCCGGTTTGCCTGCGGGTAAAAATGAAATCAGGTGCTTGCAATTCGATAAAACTGTCATAAGGTTGTACCTTATAGTGTTACGGCTAAAATGAAAAAATCGGCAGCCTGCGTCTTGAAACGGGCTGCTTTTTTACGCATGGGAATTTGACGGGTGTTGACCGAAAACAACTTAAATAATCAGAGGTGTCGAGAATGGAAATGGAATTGAAGTTGGATGAAAACAACCTGTACAAGGAAGAATCTTTCACAGATATGAAAACGGGAGCGGTTAGACGGCTGACACCGGTCACATCAGACGGATCGCCGGATGAAAGCAGGGACGCGATCTTTGTTGCCCAGACCCAGTTGATGTCGCCTGAAGGCCCGCTGCCGGTAAGTGCCATGCTGGAAGCAAAGACGCTGTCCGAAGCCATTCAGATATTCCCTGCCGCCGTCAGCAAGGAGGTGGAGCGGATCGTTGAAATCGCCCAGAAGGCGAAGCAGGAAGATGCCTCCCGAATTATCGTACCCGGCCAGGGATAGACCCAACGTGACCAACTATGGGGTAAAGGCAACGATAGGCGCAAGCGCTCACTAAAACGGTACGAGCGATGAAACCCTATCGCATGGTTTCGGTAACTGTCAGGTGAATATTCAGCCTGGGCAATGGTCTGCTAACGACCCAGCAGTTTTGCCAATCCTATACTGATAAAATAGGCCAGCCTGTTGCGGTTCAGCAGCGGCATTCGGCGAATGCTTTCATGGCTGAAGGTTCGCTCGCGGGTTACAACCGCCTGGATGTTGCGTTTCAAGTAATTTTTCAAACGAATCCGATTGATACAGGTTAGGGGAAAACCGGGAAGGAATGCCTGCTTGCCCGGACCATTGCCGGAACCAAAGAAGAGATCGAGGATATGGGTTGTCGGGTGCCGGCGCGCAAACCTGTTCACGCAGCCCGAACAATAGGTGATCATGGGTTTTCCGGCTGCTTCCGCCAGCCGGAGATCGACCCATCTGTCCGCCAGCTCCGATGACCTGCAGCTTACGGATCCTCCTTCCCCGCAGCAGATGGTTTGATCGCGGTTGTGTTTCATTTCACTTAGGTGCACACCGCTTTTTGTCAACAGCCCCCTGACGGTTTCCTGGATACTGCTTTCACCACGAAGGACGCAGGGGTCGTGAACGGTGACAACCTTTGCGTGTACGTGGTTCGCTTTAAGGTTTGCCGCCGCC
>JAFDAT010000401.1 GCA_019313725.1 Deltaproteobacteria bacterium | reverse complement strand
GCTGATAGCCAACCACAAGGCCTGGAAAGACCCTGTAAAAAAAGCCAAGATCGAACAGATCGCCCTGCTGCTCAAAGGCGCACTGCTTGGGAAAAAACTGGTGGGTTTAAAAATGAACGTCCCGGAAGCCGACCTGGAAAAAGTGATACCCCTGCTGCCAAGCCTGAACGCCCCCACCATCGCCTCCCTGTACCAATCCACATGGTTTTCCGTGGAAACGGTGGTAAGCACAAGCGTCGTCAGGGACCTGATACCGGACCTGCTGAAGGCCGGCGCTGAAGGCATTATTGAATATCCGCTCAACAAGGTGGTGTAAATGGTTGCCCGGCGTGCAATAGAAATTAATCCGTTTCTCGTCTCACTACATGTAAAATATAAGTATTCGCATGATTATCACATCCGCTCAATTCATAACCAGTGCCGTCAAGCCTTCACAGTACACACTCGCGGAATTCCCCGAAATCGCGTTTGCGGGAAGATCCAATGTCGGCAAATCGTCATTGATCAACGCCCTGGTCAACCGTCGCCGCCTGGTAAAGACCAGTCGAACTCCTGGCCGCACACAACTGATCAATTTTTTCCTGATCAATGATTCGCTTTCCTTCGTGGATCTGCCGGGATACGGTTATGCCAAAGTGCCGGCCGCTGTAAAAAAGAAATGGGGACCGATGATCGAGACCTATCTCTCTTCCCGGGAATCTTTAAAGGGTGTGATCCTGATCTTGGACATCCGCCGTTCTCCCGGTATGGAGGAACTCAATTTTATCGACTGGCTGGGCAGAGAGGGCCTCGCCTGCCTCATGGTCCTGACCAAAACTGACAAGTTGTCAAAAACCCGTCAGGCTAAACAGCATCATATGATCGCCCGGGCTGTTCAAAAAGAGAAAAAAGACCTGCTCCTTTTTTCGGCTAAAACCAAAAAGGGGAAAGCGGAAATCTGGCGGGCGATTGAACAATTGATCGATGGTGACACGCATGCATGAAAATAGATTCAAATCCGGTTTCGTGGCCATACTGGGCGCACCCAACGTGGGAAAATCCACGTTGCTCAACCGCCTCCTGGGCACAAAAATTTCCATCACTTCCAAAAAGCCGCAGACCACCCGCAACCGCATTCTCGGTGTTTTACATCGCGAAAATGCTCAGTTCGTTTTTCTTGACACGCCGGGTGTTCACCGCGCCAGCCAACCCCTGAATGTCCGCATTGTCGACGTGGCCTTATCCGTGATGGCGGATGTCGACCTTATCCTCCTGGTCGTGGATGCTTCATCGCCCGACCTCGAATCGGAAAAAATCCTGATCAAGGCGCTCAAGAATACGCAAACAAAGGTGGTGTTGGCACTCAACAAAATCGACCAGATAAAAAAACCCGCCCTGCTTGCACAGATGGAAGCCTGGCACGATGCCTATCCATTTGAAGCGGTCATTCCTATTTCGGCCAAGCATGGAACCCAGGTAGAGGTCATGATGACCGCCATGGAAGATGTGCTTCCCGAAGGGCCGCCGCTTTTTCCGGAGGATACCCTGACCGATATGCCGGAACGCTTCATAGCGGCAGAAATGATCCGGGAAAAGGCTTTCCGGCTCACCGGTCAGGAAATACCCTATGCGGTTGCCGTAACCGTAGACCGGTTTACCGAAAAAAAGAACGGGGCCCTGATTGCTATCGATGCCACTATCCACGTGGAGCGTGATTCGCAAAAAGGAATCCTGATAGGTAAAAAAGGCAGTAAACTCAAACAAATCGGTGAAGATGCCCGCAAGGAGATCGAACGTATGGTCGGCACTAAGGTGTTTTTGAAACTCTTTGTCCGGGTTCAGAAAAACTGGAGCAGGGACACCAAGGCACTAAGACGTTTCGGCTACTAGCTAAACTGAGCGTTTCAAATTTTAAGAAAGGATAACAATTATTTTCAAAGGATTGAATCCTTTTGATTTCCACCACATATTGTGATGCTAATTACCCACCGCTACAATTTTACCATAAATTTATTGTTGTTTGACAGTCGCTGTTAACTGATTATCTATATGTATCAATACAATTTGTGTCTCAAGACACTTTATGTAACAAAACGCCTTGAAATTGTGTAGTTTTTTTCAGAAATAAAAATATTTTCTCAAACAATCGCCGGCGCAGGCAGGCTGTGCACAAAACCGATAACCGATAACACCTTATAAGTTTTGATGTTTTTACGCTACTGCCTCAATGGCACTATTATTGCGACGTTTTGGTTGACGTATACGTACTTACGCAACGAAAAACGATACATATAAGGTTAACCATAATTATGCGAAACATTAAATTTCTAAATAATATTGCCATCATTGTCCTGGCATTGAGTACCGTTGCTATCCCGGCGGCGATCAACTGTCAGCAGAACTACACCTTGGAAGCGGTAAGCCTCGCGACCGATCTGTCCCAAATGACAGCAAATATTTCCGACCGGAACCTTTCCGGTCCACCGAAAACGGCCACCGTGAAAGCCGTCCACCCACAAGCTTTCCCGGCGGTCAAAGTCGCATCCAAGCCGAAAAATGAAGCGACACCGCCATTTGAACACATCATCAACAGGGCTGCCGCCACCCACGAGGTGGACCCCGCACTGATAAAAGCCATTATCATGGCGGAGTCCAGATACAACCCCAGGGCCGTATCAAAACGCGGCGCCAGGGGCCTGATGCAGTTGATGCCGGTAACTGCGAAATCGCTTGGGGTGATTGACAGCTTTGACCCGGAGGACAACATCAACGGCGGGGTGATGTATTTCAGAAGACTTTTAGACCGTTTCGACGGTGATGTCACGCTTGCCCTGGCGGCCTACAATGCCGGCAGTCGCTACGTCCGGAAATATGGCGGTGTGCCACCCTTCAGACAAACCCGAACTTATATACACAAAGTCTTTAAATATCACGAACAATTCAAGCAGGAAGTTGCAAAAATCGACAAGGTGGCCTAGTCTATTTGTGCCCGTTCAACTTCCCCGTACCCTGAATTCATGGCTCAGTTCAACCAGAGATTCGCCGGTTATCCGAAATACCGTCCATTCATCCATGGGCGTTGCGTGCATTGATCTGTAAAAATCAATGGCCGGCGTATTCCAGTCCAGCACCCACCACTCCAGACGGCCGCAGCCTCTCTCCCTGGCGAGGTGCGCCAGGTAAGCGAGCATGCATCTGCCCAGACCTTTTCCCCGGTAAACCTGCTTGACAAAAAGGTCCTCCAGGTAGATCCCCGGTCTGCCCAGAAACGTTGAAAAGTTGTGAAAAAACAAGGCAAAAGCCACCGGCGAACCCTGGTACTCGCCAATGAGCACCTCGGCAGTGTGCCGTTCT
>JAFDAT010000400.1 GCA_019313725.1 Deltaproteobacteria bacterium | reverse complement strand
CCACGGCGATGTTGGCAAACGGTCCGGCATGCACCATACAGGGGTTGTATTCGGCCGTGCACATCATGGTGGGGTTGATGGTGTTGCGCATGAAGGCCGTCATGGCGTTGCCCACCTCGAGATCGCCGGTGGTCACCGGTTTGCCGCTCTTGTCGAAGGCCACGGTGATGTTGTTGAGGCGTTCTTTCAGATCGGCCAGATCGCGGATGACCGCCAGAATGGCCATACATTCGGAACCCACGGCAATGCCGAACTTGGACTGCATGGTAAATCCGTCGAAACGACCGCCGATGCCGATGACGATGTTTCTAAGGGCCTGGGCACAGAAGTCGATGATCCAGCCCATTTCCACGCGGGTGGGGTCGATGTCCAGACGCGGCATACCGGTCAGTCGCTTCAATTGTTCGTCATTGTAGTTGCGCTCGTGCTGCATGCGGGAGGTCATGGCCACCATGGCCAGGTTGTGGGCATTCATGATGTCGTTGATGTCACCGGTCAGCCCTAATGAAAACTCAGTCATGGGAATGAGAAGGGAGTTACCGCCGCCTGCCGCCGTGCCTTTGACGTTCATGGTGGGTCCGCCCGAGGGCTGCCGGAGTGCACCGCCGACATTGAGACCGCGCAGTCCCAGACCTTCCATGAGGCCGCAGGACGTGGTGCTTTTGCCTTCCCCCAGCGGTGTGGGAGTGATGGCCGTAACCTCGATGTACTTTCCATCGGGTTTGCTTTGCAGGCGGTTAATGATTTTCAAAAAATCGAGTTTTGCCAGTCTGCCCATGGGAAGGACTTCGTCTTTTTCAAGACCGAGTTTGTCTCTCCATTCGTCAGGCGTCGGCATGTTCTTTTCTGCTGCCTCGGAAATCTGCCAGTCAGCCATTTCTACTGCGTTGTATGCCATGAATCCAACCTCCTTTTACTTTAATGGTTAACAAAAATTTGAATTCATCCCGTGCTGCAAGCAGCGGGGGATTCATATTTAAAATAACGAAATATCAGCTATCATGCAAGAATGGATTTGGCAAGTATTATTGCAGGTGGTTCAGCCGGAAATAGAAACCCTTTTTTTTCATCAACACTTCGTGGGTACCCGTTTCGATGATTCTGCCCTGTTCAAGAACCAGGATACTGTCGGCCTTTCTGACCGTGGAAAGTCGGTGGGCAACCACAATTGCGGTTCGCCCCGTGAGAAGCGTGGCCAGGGCGCCCTGGATTTTATTTTCGGTCTGAGAGTCGATATAGGAGGTCGCCTCGTCCAGGATAATGAGTTCCGGATCACTGGCAAATGCCCGGGCAATGGATAACAACTGGCGCTCACCACTGGAAAGGAATGACCCGCCGCCCTCAAGGAGGGTATCGACACCCTGGGGCAGGCGTGCCACCAGGGATGTACAGTTGGACGCCGCCAGGACTTTTGCCACTTCCTTTTCAGAGGGATGCTCTTTATGGCGCCATATGTTGGCCTTTACCGAGTCCGACAAGAGGGTCGGGTCCTGGGTGACCAGGGCTATTCTGGACCTTAAGGCATGGGCCGGTATGGATTTGATATCATGACCGTTCCAAAGAATCCTGCCGGATGCAACATCATAGAAGCGGATGATGAGATTGATGATGGACGTTTTACCGGAACCGGTGGGCCCCACAATGGCGATGGTGTCACCCGCCCGGGCATGCCAGCTGATATCCCGGAGCAGTGGTTCTGTGGGCACGTAGGCAAAGTCGACATGTTCAAATCGCAGTTCCTGAAGTGTTCCGGCCTCATCGGGACCGGTAGCGGCCGTGCCGGCATCCACGGACGGTTCGGGAATCTTTTCCCGGCTGTCCATGATCAGGAAAAGACGTTCCGCCGAGGCCATGGCATTCTGCAGGATGTTGTATTTTTCGGCAAGATCCCGTATCGGCCTGAAAAACATGCGCATATAAGAAATGAACGCCACCAGCACGCCCAGGCTGATGCCGCCACCCAGGACGCTGCTGCCGCCGAAAAAAATGACCACAGCGACCGTGGTTACACCAAAAACTTCGATAAGCGGCATAAAAATCGCCAGCACATGGATCTCGCGCATGCCCGCACGGTAGTTCTCATGATTCAGCCTGGAAAAATCATCAAAGTTGGACAGTTCGCGACCGAAAGACTGGATCACGTTGAGGCCTTCGATGGTCTCCGAAAATTTTGTGTTGATTTCGGCCACCTTGACACGTATGACCCTGAAGACTTCCCGTATGCGCGAAGAGAAAAAAATCGCCGTATAAACGACCAGTGGAAAAACCGCGAACGAGACCAGCGCCAGGCGCCAGTTCATGGCCAGCAGCACCGCCGCGATCCCCACCAGCAGGAAAAAATCTTTGAAAACGAGCGCAATGACCGACGTGAAAAGCTCATGCATATTCTGAACATCGTTGGTTGCCCTGGTGACCAGGCGTCCCACCGGGTTTCTGGTGAAAAAAGAAATCGACAGGCTCTGAATATGCCGGAAAAGGGCCAGCCTTAAATCGTGCATCATCATGTGGCCGGTGTATTCCATCAGAATTTTCTGGATAAAATTGAGACCGAAATTGAGGCCGATGAGCACCAGAAACAGGAGGGCCATGGTGGTCACGCCCCTGATGTCGTCCCTTCTCAAATGTTTGAGATCTTTCGGGGTCAGTTTCTTGAGATCCACATACCGGATCACTGTCCGGGGGCCTTCCACTAAAAACAGCTGTGGATATCCTGCGACCAGCTTTCTCACCCCGGGTTCTTCCAGATCGACCTCCAGGAGCCGGTAGCTTTTTTCGGCGCCCCCTTGTCGCGCGGCCTGCAAACCGTCAAACACAGGCACGACATAACGGTCAATGGTTATTTTGGTGATATAAGGCACGGCAAGATCCAGGAGACTGATCAGCACTACCAGGAGAACGGACACGAATATCAGGAAGCGGTAGGGCCGGGTGAAAGGGTAGAGCCTGCGGATCAACTTAGCATCATAGGCTTTTCCCAGGCGCTGCTCTTCAAAATATCCCATGTCATGGCGCATCGCTGATCTCCTGAAGGCGGTAAGTCTGGGCATAATACCGGTCGGCGGCCATGAGTTCCGCATGACTGCCGGATTCCGTTATCAGGCCCTTATCCAGGGCGACAATCCGATCCGCATGGCGAACGGCCGACAGCCGATGGGAAATCAGAACCGTGATCCGCGGCCCTTTAAGCGAATGTATGGTATTGATGATGGATTGCCCGGTCTCGGAGTCTACCTGGCTTATGGGATCATCCAGCAGCAATATAGGGCGGTTGCTGAGCAGGGCTCGGGCCAGGGCGATGCGTTGTTTCTGGCCGCCGGACAGGATAACGCCCTTTTCCCCGACA
>JAFDAT010000399.1 GCA_019313725.1 Deltaproteobacteria bacterium | reverse complement strand
CATTGCCTTTTTTGTCATGGTCATGACCAACGTCATCATGAACGTGGCCGCCATCGCCATATCGCTGCCGGTGGCCCTGGTTATTGCGCCTTACCTGGGTGTTTCCGGAGAGGTTATTCTGTTTGCCGCTCTGGTGACGGCCGGTATGCCCTTTCTGCTTCTGGTGGGTGCCGCGCCCAATGCCATCGCCTATGACTCCGGGCAGTTTACCAGCGGGGAATTTTTTCTCTACGGGATACCGGCCAGCATCCTCTTGATGATCGTAACCGGTTTTGCCGTGTTCATCCTCTGGCCCCTGATGGGGATGCCGGTGACTATTCCGGCGGGCGGGTGATATCCCCGATGCCTTGCACCGGATAGAAAATCTATGGAATAAATGAGGTGAAGCATGATTGATATTTTAGCAAAAGATGTGATGATTCCCATCTCCAGATATGTGACCGTTAAAAAAAAAGACACACTTATCCATGTGATCCAGGCGTTGGACGATGCCAGGAAGTCGGAAGCGGAGCACGCCCATAGAGATGCCATCGTGACCAATGAAAACGGTGAATTCGTGGGAAAGGTCACCATGCTGGACATTTTTAAAGCACTGGAACCCAATTATAAAAAGCTTGAAAAGAAAAGTTCAGCAGGTACCCTGACAGCTGATTTCGTGTCGAAAGCGGTGAAGGATTTCAACCTCTGGGTGGCGCCCATGCAGGATGTTTGCGCAAGGGGTGCTCACAAGTTCGTGTCCGAAGTCATGCACGTCCCCGGGGAAGCGGATTATATCAGTGAAGAAGAAAGTATCGAAATGGCCCTGCACAAATATGTCATGGGGGTGCACCAGCCCCTGATCGTAAAAGACGGGGAAACCGTTACCGGCATCCTTAGGTTTGGCGATGTGTTCGAGGTGACCCGCAAGGCCATGCTGAATTGCCCCATCGATTAAACAGAATACGTCGGATCTCAAATTTTAAAATTTGAAACGCTCACCTTCGGAAAATGTGAGCTACCGGCAAAGGAGCTATGGCGTGCCTTACATGATGGGTGATTTTAAGATCAGCGACAGAATGATGCGCTACAGCGTGTTCATTCCGCGGTTTTACAACCTGTGCAAATCTTACGGTTTTGAAAAGGGCCGTATCATGCCCTCCCGGGCTTTCTGCTCGGATGAAAATCAGGGGTTTCCCATCATCCTGATTACCAAACACTTCGGGGCGTTCCCCTTCAACCACGGTCTGGTGGGCGGGATTGTCGCCACCGATCGCCACGGCCCGCATGCCCATCACGGCAAGGACCTGGTGATCATCCAGGCCAGCCATGTGGGCTACGAACCGGAAACCGGCCAGTTCGGGACCTATCGGCGTCTGCAGGTGGATGATCATCGCCATACCGCCTCATGCGGCAAAATTTTTGGCGTGATGGATTGGTATCTGAAGGAATATAAATTTGCCAGGAACAATATCACCTTTTCCAGGATCGGTGATGATGTCGCCGTGGTGATCGACAACCTGCTGCTCAACCATGAGCGGGAAGCGGGTATTTTTCTGAACATCGATCAGTTCGTGGCCATGGAAGCGGGGAGTATTCCCGAACCCCTCAATGTGTTCAGCACGTCCAAGGCCTTTCGCATCAATCCCGATTTGAGAAACAGACTGCCCAAAGCCTTCTGGCAGGAGGAACAGCGCACACCCATGGGCGATGCCCTGACGGCTAATCTGTTTTATTATAAAAAGCGCGTGTCAGCAGCCCTGGAGGGGCGTGATCAGCTGGAGCGCAATCTCAGCCATGGCATGGCCAGGATCGTCACGTCGACGTTTCCGGCTCTGGCTGCGGCCCAGGCCAACACCCAGATCGAATTCGACCGTGCCTACCGTACCATTATTACCGAAGATGGTTACCAGGGGAAGAACCTGGCCTTCATCGCCGGCATCAACATCGACATTTCCCCCAGGCCGGGGCAGCTGTTTCCGTTGACCAAGTTCGTCCCCTGGGCGGCCTATATCCAGACCCGGGGCGGGCGGACATTTCTGCTCGAACAGGAAGAACTTGTGGAGACGCTGCTTTCCCAGAGTATCGAAAACCCGGACAAGATTGAAATGTCAAGGGCCATTCAGGCTATGGAAGATACACCGGAGATAATAATAGCGTTGGAGGAAAAATGAAACAATATCTTGTCAAGGATTTAATGGTTCCAATTTCGGAATACGCAACCGTTTCCGTAGGGTCGATGCTTTCCGAAGCCGTGATTGCTTTGGAAAAAGCCCAGGAGGAATATAACCACACGCATTACCGGCACCGTGCCGTACTGGTTCTGGACAATGCCAAGCAGGTGGTCGGGAAACTGAGCCAGCTGGATTTTCTACGGTCCCTTGAGCCGCAGGATGAAATGCTTGAACGGATCAAGGATATCGAAAAATTCGGTTTCAGTTCAAAGTCCATAGCCCTTCAGCAGGAACGATACCGCCAGACAGCGCCGCCCGTGAAAGACGTTTTTGCCAAGGCCGCCAAGCTCAAGGTTGAGGATTTTATGCAAACCCCTTCCGAGGGTGAATACGTCAATGAAGAGACCTCCCTGGATACAGCCGTGCACCAGTTGATTAACGGGCACCATCTGTCGCTGCTGGTGACGCATAAAAAGAAAATTGTGGGTGTGCTGAGGATGTCGGATGTTTTCGCAGCGACTTTTCATGTCATGAAAGAGGTCGAAGCAACTGAATAAATTTTCATGCCCAGACACGCACAAAGAAGCATGAAACTCCACTGTCACCAAATTGTTCGTATGTTCATTTCACACGAATTCATGAAAATTTATTCCAGTATTAAAAACCTGGTCCTCTGGGACCGTCGTAGATCCCGCTTTGCGGGGGTCAGAGCCATTAGGCTCTGCCAATACTGGAGAAGATAAAATTCAAAGCACGAATATCTAAACCCTAAACAATATCAAATGACCTAAATTTAAATCATCTAAACGAGGTTGCCGAGGCTCATGCCAATGGCTCATGTTTGGAGCATTTGAGTTTTTGATATTTGGATTTGTTTAGAATTTTGATATTCGGATTTAGGATTTCGCTGTAAACCCTTATAGGGTGTAATCAGTGGTTTTGGAACAGGAATACTGTTCTCAAATGCGGCTGACTGTTTCTAATGGAGAGGATGTATCATGAAAGAACTGGAAAGACTACTGGATAGGATTACCCAGCGCGTCAATATAAACCTGCGGGAGCTTGAATATGATGTCAATCCCCTGGTTCAAAAGCTCATTCCGCCCAACCAGATGACCAAATTCTACGCATTTTACGGCATTACACCGCACCACCCATTGAATTTTCAATTCAAGAACTCCAATTTGTCCGGC
>JAFDAT010000062.1 GCA_019313725.1 Deltaproteobacteria bacterium | reverse complement strand
AAGGCCCCAATGGTTGGGCGCAAATGTTTTAACGGGCCCAGGACCACTGGCTGGAATTTTAAGCGACTGCAGATAGAACAGACATGACCCTGATTTCTTTTTATTCCCATACATGGCCTTGTCACAATCGATTTCATCACCCCAGGCAAAGGCTGCCTTGCTGCCCGCCCGGCAGGCATATTCCCATTCCGCCTCGGTGGGCAGGCGGTAAACACCGTCACCCCTTGCGTTCAGTTTCTTGATGAATTTATGGCAGTCCTTCCAGGACACACGGGTAATCGGGTGATTGTCGGCACCCCTTCGCCACCCGATGAGATTTTTCCCCATGAGGCGCTCCCACTGCTCCACGGTCACTTCAGTGGTCTGCATGTAAATCGGTTGGGTCAGGGTCACCGTGTGCTGTATTTCGCCACCGGCACCGTCCCTGCCCTTCTCGCTCTCGGGACTGCCCATCACAAAGGTCCCCGCCGGAATCAGCGCGAACTCCATGCCGATGGAGTTACTGTAGGTCTTTTCAAAGGCCGGACACACTTGCGGTAGCAGTACCGCCAAGGAAACAAGGGTGAAAAGATACAGTAATGCATGGCTGGAAATGTTCCTATTTTGCATGACATTCCCCCTCAGGATTTCAAATTATCATTTGAAATCCTCAAATCAGGTCATTCCAACGCGACTTTCAGTTTCCATCTTGATGAAGCGAGAAATGCTTATCGTTGAAACGCCCGGTTTAAATTTTAAGCATATATGCCAAGTAGTATCACATATCACCGTACAATTAAACCTGAGACAATCATTTTTCCATAAAAACAAATGCCATACACAACCATGCAAAAGCGCAAAACTGTTTGACACAGGGTACCCCTTACTCTATTTTTCTATAATGGCAACCACGATAATTATGGCACGATCCGAACACCCCCTTGACTTGGGCGCACTGCAAAAGTCAGCGCAGACAAGCGCCCCGGAATGCTTGCTGATGGATCATGGCGATCTTGAAACGATGGAGGATCAGATACATGCTGAAGGCCGGGCATCCCCGTCAGGGCCATCCATCGGTCTGGTGTTAGACGCCGGTCAACCGGCTACGCAAGCCAGGACGGCCCGCGCCTATAAAAAAGGCCTGAAACTGATTCTGTGGAAGACGGTACCCGCTGCGCAGCCGGACAGCTTGAAAAAGGCGCTGTGGAACGCGTCCCGGGCCGGAATATGGAATCACCTGGTGTTTCCGGCAAATAAAGGCGATGTCGACACCGGACTGGTGGGATTTGCCCTCAACAACCCCAATATCGCAAATTCATATAGTTTTACGAGTGACCGCTTTCTTACGTCACCCGGTGATACTGAAACTCCGGTTTCATCGATCCGGGGATACTCGCGGGTGAAACCGCTCCCGGGTAAACCCCTCTGGGCGGCCATCGGTGCCCCGGAACAATTGTTGTTATTTTTACACACATACGGAATAAAGCAGGTTCAAAAATGGCGGGTAATGGAAGATGGCAGACAGGTCAATCAACTGGGCAGATCCATCGACTATTATTTTGCAGAACCGGATGCCCTTCCCCCGGGTTTTCTCGACGAAATCTGCCGGATGGTGGAGGCCGGGGGGTCGGTGGACATGATCAAGGTACGCTACAATCTCGAACGTGCCTTTCTCATCGGTTACGCCATGGAGTTCGGCCTGGTTGCGGGCAACTCCAGCCTCAAGCACCCCAGACCGGAATATATCCAATCGCTGCATGAGAACACCGGACTCGATTTCAACGGCTATCTCGAACGAGGCTACACTTCCGTCAGGCCCGAATACAGAGGGACAGGGATCGGAACCAGGCTCCTGGAAGGGCTCACCGAACGTACGCAGGGGAAAAAGCTGTATTCGATCATTACCGAAGACAACCTGGCGACTCAAAAAATCGCCATCCGCAACAAGACGCGGAAATTAACCACGTTTTTTAGCCGGAAGGCCGGCAAAGAGGTGGGGGTATGGGTCTCCAAGTAACCGATCACGAATGCATTCCTGACGGAATACATTCGTGATCGGTTACGTAACGCGGTTTCGCCGCTATTTTTTTACCCACTATATCTTTGTGGTTAAAGAAAATTAGTGATAAGCTTCAATCCTATACTTTAAACCTTTAACCCTATACCTTTTACCTATACCTTAAACCTTTTACCCTATACCTTGTACCTTTTACCCTATACCTTGTACCTTTTACCTTAAACCTTTTACCTATACCTTTTACCTATACCTTATACCTAAATCTTTATGAACATCGGTATCATCACCGTCAGAGACTTGGACTATCATCCCAACGGCAGGCTCAGCCAATCCGCTGCCGAGAAAGGGCACCGTGCAGTGCTGATTCACCCTTACGAGGTGTGGCCGAAAATCGGTGAGGAGGGCCTCGGGTACGAAGGCCGCCCGGATCTGCGATCCATGGATGTGATCATGCCGCGCCAGGGGGCGACCATAGGGGAATCGAGCCTGACGCTCCTTCACCATCTCAGTCGCATGGGGATTCCCCTGGTCAACGACTTCGATGCCGTCCGCATAACCCGCAGCCAGATCATGACCCTGCAGGCCCTGGCCATTGAAAAGATACCCGTGCCGGACACCCTTTTCGTCAATTCAAGGAAAGGCTTCTTCAAGGCCATCCCGCTGACAGGCGGCTATCCGGTAGTGGTCAAACAGGTCAGCGGCCGCCAGGGGGCCGGCATCCAACTGGTGGAAAACAGAAACCAGGCCAATGCAATGCTCGCCAAGGATATTGACCTGCGTACCGGCATTCTGCTGCAGCGCTTCATCCCCACGGTCGGCAGGCAGGACCTTCGAATATTCGTGGTAGGCGGGCGAGCAGCCGGCGCCATGGAGATACAACCCGAAAACGGGGATTTCAGGGCTAATTTTCACCTGACCCGGAAAAGCCGGCCCAGAAAGGTCACGCCGATGCTTGAAAAAATTGCCCTCGATGCTGCCCGTGTCACCGGGCTGGACATCGCCGGCATCGATCTGATCGTGGACCGTCATGACGACATCTACGTCATCGAGGTGAACTATTCCCCTGGATTCAAGGGGCTTGAAAAGGCCACCGGCCTGGACATCGCCGGATGCATGATTGACTGCGCCATCGCCAAGGCGAAATGCACAGGAAGGAAGGTGGAAGGCTGAAGACTGAAGGGGCGGTTGGCAAAAAGCCAAAACGCCTTCGACCTTTGGACTTTAACCTAAACACCTATTTACCAAACACAGAACACTAAATACGAAACACAAAATCATGCGCATTGAAAACCTCAGAATGGAAACCGCTAGGAAGCTTGTCCGGGCAACCGCCACGGTAAAATGGGAAACAAGTGACCGCCCCGACAAAGACATCTATATCGAAACGGAAGCTGCATACGCGGAAAGCTTCTCCTGCAACCCGCATGCCTTCATGGTGGGATGCATTATTCCGGCCATGCATTTCGGTGAAGAACGTCTGAAAATCGACGCTGACATCTGCCCCTCCTTAAGAGAAGGCCTGGACCTGGTGATGGCGCTGATGCACCTGTGGTCAAACGGTGCTTACGCTCCTCTGCGAATAGAAGCCGGCACCGCTTCCCTGGCCCCCTTTCAGCGCGTCCAACGACAGGCCGGACTGTTTCTGTCCGGGGGGTTCGATTCTCTGGCAGCCTTGAGACTCAACCGGCTGGCCTATCCCGACAGCCACCCGGGATCGATCAAAGACGGTTATCTGGTGCATGGCTTCGATATCGGGGGGGTGCTCGAAAGGGGCATGAAGTACCACGTGTTCGAACGCGCAAAATCCGCTCTCGCCGACGTAGCCGAAGATGCCGGTATCAATCTGATACCGGTTTACACCAATATACGGCATCTGTGCGACGAAAGGGACCTGTGGCTGGACAAATTCTTCGGCGCAGTTCTTGCTGCCGTTGCGCACGCGTTCGTCCCCCGCAGCGACATGGTTTACATCGGATCTTCCTACGACCTTCCCAACATACACCCCTGCGGTTCACACCCCCTGCTGGACCCTGAATTTTCGAGTTACGACCTCAAAATCAGGCATTGCAACCTGCATCTCTCCCGGGTCGAAAAACTGAAAATCGTGGCAGGCTGGGATGTGGCTTTTCAGAATTTCAGGGTCTGCCTGGCCAATGTAAAAGACCGGCTGAACTGCGGCAAGTGTGAGAAATGCGTGCGCACCATGGCAGGTCTTGTGGCCATCGGCAAACTCGATCAGACAAGGGCGTTTGTTGAAGATGACCTGGATTTGGACCTCTTGTCCAGCTTCAATATCCGTATTCGGGTCAGGGAACCCTTCTACGAAGAACTGATCCCTTTGCTGGAGCAGCAGGGCCGCAACGATTTCGTCGATACTCTGTATCGAATGTTAGGGAAAGAAAAGTAGTTTCTTAAAAAACAATCACGAAAACACGAAAGTAAAAAAGCACGAAAGTATTCATTGTTTGGATATTGAAAAAAATTATTATGTATTTTTTTCTTCATGATAGGCTATGGGATATGACCTATACTGGTTTATCGGTGATGACATTATAAACGTGCAGAAATGACTGAAATAAAAAAATACCATTGGGCCGAACCTGGAACTATCAACGAATGGGTCAAGAGGATGTTTGCCATCCGCCCCCTTTTGCTCTGCCTTTTCATTTCAGCACTGCTCATTTCCGAATTACGTTTTGACTGGTTGGAACAGACGGTTGGTTCATTCCTGGTGTCGACCAACGGCAGGCGTCCAGAGTCCGGCACTATCTGGGAAACCGGCCGGCAAACCCGAACCGCCCGGAAATTCCTTGAACAGATCGTCTCCGATCGGCAGGCCTCTCAGCAGGAAACCCGACAGGCAAAAAGCTTTAAAGAAATTGCCGCCACCATCCTGACGGATCAATGGGTCATGATCGCCCCGGACCACTTCCGCCGATTGTATCTCCAGCTGAAACCGGAAACCGCTGAAAAAATAATCCCTCCGTTCGATCTACTGAAACTCATCAACCAGAAAAATTGGGACCGGACATATTTTGAAAAAGATGGTGACGGTCTCAACATATACATTCTCGACACGGAGAACCGGGTTTTGACACAGCTGACCATTTCCCCCCGCCTGCTATACGGCATGGGAGAAAGCCAGGTTAAAATGGACGAAACCCTGGAGAACCTGCCCCAGTTTAAAAACCGGATATACCCTGCGGATCTGTTTTTCCAGGCACTTGACAGCCTCGGCGAAGCTGTCAGGAGGGACACCATATCTCAACCCGATCAGTTGCTGCGCTATCCCGGTCATATCACAAGGGTCGGCATATCAGGTGGGGCCTTGTCGGGCTTTATCGAATTGGGTTTTGAGATTGAAAATGCCACGCACCGCATCGTCATCCTGATGAACGGACAAGAACACGCTGTCCAGCGGCTGCGGACCAAGCTGGAAGGTCGGAAACCTATGCGACGCAAGCATGAAGGGATGTAGAAGGGCTGGTGGTCGGTCGTCAGAAGTCAGAAGTCAGAAATAAATAGATACTAAACCCCTATTCAACAATTATGATATCGACAACTCGAATAATACGTACTCTGATAACCTTATTTTACCTGGCTGCAGCCGTTGCCGGTACAGGTGCCGTTGTCATCACCGGTATGTTTTTTTACATCGTGAAGGACCTGCCCCGGGTCCCCGAGCCATTGAGCCGCATTATTGAAACAGAACCGACTGAAATATTTGCCGCCACCGGGGAAAGAATCATGCTGATGGGGGGCAGGGAGGCGATCCCCTTGAGCCGTGTTTCACCCCACTTTATCAGGGCTATCCTGGCCACCGAAGACCACCGTTTCCCTGATCACCATGGTATCGATAAACTGAGAACGCTCAAGGCCATGGCCATTACCCTGTTTGTGCCGGGAAAAATCCAGGGGGCTTCGACCATTACCCAGCAGCTTGCAAAAAATCTCTTTTTCAGCTTCAGACGTTCCTACATGCGAAAACTCCAGGAGCTGATGATCGCCTTTCAGATTGAATCCCAGTACAGCAAAGACGATATCCTGGAAGCCTATGTCAACCAGATCCCCTTCGGAGTGGGTGCTTACGGGATCGAAAATGCCGCCCAGACCTTTTTCGGCAAATCGGCATCGAACCTCAACCTGGAAGAATCTTCCCTGCTTGCCGGCCTTCCCAAATCGCCCACGCGCTACAATCCGTATCTCCATTTCGACCGGGCCAAGAAAAGGCAGCGGATCGTACTGTTGCGGATGGCGGCCGTTAATTTCATTTCCCAACAGGATGCCGACAACGCCTCAAAAACCGAGCTTCAACTCCAGCCTCTTCCTGTACGAGCACGCACGGGCAGCTATTTTCTCGACACGGTGATCAAACGCCTCGAAAACCGCTACGGCCCGGAGGTCGTATTTCACGGGGGCCTCAAGGTGACCACGACCCTGGACTCCCAAATGCAGGCGTGGGCCGCTCAATCCGTCCAGGAAGGACTGCAGAAACTTGATCGCACCATGGGGCTGAGTGACGCGATGGAATCCCATGAGCTGGATACGGAACAGCTCCCTCAAGGGGCGCTCGTCGCTATTCAGACCAATTCCGGTGCCGTTAAAGCATTGGTGGGCGGCAGAAATTATTCACAATCGGAATACAACCGTGCCGTTCAAAACAACCGCCTTCCGGGTTCGGGTTTCAAGCCGTTTCTCTATTACACGGCTTTTGAAAAACGAAACCTGCATCCGGCCACCGTCCTCATCGACAGGCCGGTCACGATTTCAGTGGCCGGCGCACCAGATTGGAAGCCGAAAAATTTTTCCCGTGAATACAACGGTCCCATAATATTGAAACAGGCCTTTCTCTCTTCCATCAACACCATCGCAGCCCAACTGGTGGCGTTAACCGGTCCGGAAGATGTCATCGCCACAGCCAAACGCTTCGGCATTAAAAGCCCGCTTTCACCCGTTTATTCCGTGGCCCTGGGGACATCGGGTGTCAGCCCGTTGGAAATGGCTTCGGCTTTTGCCACCTTCGCAACGGGCGGCATCCGCCACAACCCATTTTTCATCTGGCGGGTGGAAGATTCTTTCGGCAGGGTCCTGGAAGAAAAAATAGTAAGCGGAGAGAGATTGCTGGACCCCGCGATTGTGCACCAGGTGGTGGACATGATGCGCGGTGTCGTGGATTCCGGTACCGGATCCGCTGTCCGCCGCCTGGGTTTCAACCTGCCGGCAGCAGGCAAGACAGGCACAACGAACCGGTACAAAGACGCCTGGTTTACCGGATTCACGCCCACCCTTTGTACTTCCGTGTGGGTGGGTTTCGACAGGAACGTCGGCCTGCGGGACAGCCGCAATATTGGTATCACCGGGGGACGGGGGGCGGTTCCCATCTGGACGGATTTCATGAAGAAAACCTTGGCTGACGAACCATCCCGGGAGTTTGGTATCCCCCCGGGCATACGCCTTAAAAGTGTCAATCCGCGCACCGGACAACCGGCCGGCTACTATACGAAAGACCCCATACAGGTTGTCCTGCGAAATGGGCAGACACTGGAAGGTGAACATATTGATTTGAATTTGCATTAATATTTAAGGCAACGCGCTTGCGGCTCCATGCAGTTCTTTTAGAATGGATAGCCAAAACGAATCGAAAGAATCTATACCGGTGAAAAAAGTATGATCCACTTCTTACGCCACTACACCGTTCGACTCTGGGCCAGTCTGCTGGCAGGGAGCCTGCTGGTAATTATCGGCTTCCCCGTCCTCGGCGGACAACTGGGCCTGTCCACTGCCTTTTGGGGTGTTTTGGTGAGTTTTTTAGTCCTCTTTTTTCTCGGCGGCTGGTTCGGCAATGCTCTTGGCATGCACTGGATAAACCGCCTGATGCGTGAAGCCGGTATATGGGAGAGAGCCGGGAATTTCCGACAGTCTGAAAAATTGTTTAAAAAGGCGGCCTCCATTTTCGACAGTTTCCTGATATCGCCGGTTGCCAGGGAAGAAAAATCCAGGCAACTGCCGGCCCGCATGGCACGCTTTTACCTGGCGCAGCAGATGATAGACCCGGCTGCAGACGGCTTCATCCTGACCTATCTGCACAGACATCCGGAGGATGAAGAAGTGAGCGAAATGTGGCTGCAGAAAGCCGACATGCCGGAACAACGCCTGCGTGAACATGACGAACTGGCCTTTAAAATCGGAAACGCCCAGCCGGAAAACAAAAATCTTCAACGGTTGCTCGCCCGTGCCTGCCTTCTATCGGAACGTAGTGATTACCCTGCGCTTAAAACCTACCGGCGTATCATTGAAGACGACACACCCGATGACCGCAGGATCATCGATGACATCGCCGTCAGTTTCCAAAATGAACGCAGGGCAGATCGCTGGGCCCTGCAGGCCTACCTCACAGCCTTCAGGGCCGACAGGAAAAAAACCTGGCTGCTCAGAGGCATTGCGGTCTGTATGCACCGATCCTCGGCAAGTGACCGGACATCGCGTGCTTATAAAGAAGCCGGGAAACTTCTGTCAAGACTCGATGAAACCACCCTCAGAAAAATGCGGGAGGGTTTTGTCCCACCGGTGTCTCTGCCGGCAGTGCCGACGGTTTCCAAAAAATCAGAGCGTATTGGAGCATCCCTACGGGCGTTGGCCGGCGGCGCATCTGCATTGACGGCCGCCGTCAGTGAGGCCTTGCTCACAGCGGGAAAAGCTTATGCGGCCCTTTACTACCGCCTGAAAAACCATAAGAATACACGCCCCTTTTTAAAGTGGTCCGTCGTCGGTCTTGCCGGCACCGGCCTGATTGTCCTGGTGATCAATACTGCCGGGCACCTGATTTCATCCCGGGAAACGGCCCCCCCGGAACCGGAACAACCGGTCGAAATCGTCATTACCGACCCTTTCACCCTGCAGGTTGCCGCCTACCTCAAGGTCGAACACGCCGAAAAATTCGTGTCAACACTGAAAAGTATGGGCCTGGACGCCTACTACACCGAGGCCAGAAGCACTAAATCCAACTGGTTTCAGGTGCGTATTTCCCATTTTCCCACCAAAGACGCCGCCCGCGCCCACGGCGAAGCCCTCAAGGCCAAAGGCATCATCGATGACTTTTACGTGGCCAACTACCAGCAGCCCTGACAACCTGCCTCCGATTGTAGATACCCGGGGCCAGAGGACCCGGTTTTTAATGCTGGAATAAAAGAAAACGCTACCATGTAGATTGCCAACATAATTATATTGTGAAATTTATTACACAATCACACACATTTTTTCTTGAATTTAATTCAATACATAATATAAATTAATTTCACCAAGGTCAAAAAATGACCTGAAAATTTAGAGCTTACAGTAGTGTAACTTATGAATTCTTATATAAAAACAGCAATTCTTGTTTCAATTCTCGTATCTTTGATTCTGTTCCTAAGCTGTGCCGTACAGCAGAATGTTCAGGTCAAAATTAAGGACGGCAAGGAATACGGCACGGTTCAGGGGTCATTCAGGCACCGCTGGTGGAACTATTATGAAAGGGGGCTTTCTTTTGCCGAGGGGGAGTTCTGGGAAGAAGCTGCGAGCGATCTCAAGGAAGCCATTAAGCAGAGGAATGCCGACCAGCGCATGGCCCGAACCTATGGAATGCATTTTGTCGATTATTTCCCCCACCGCGAACTCGGTGTGATTTACTTTCATCAAGCGAATTATGACCAGGCCGAAAATGAGCTTGAGACATCCCTTGGTATGGTAGACACCGGCAAGACCAAACACTATCTGAATCTGGTACGTAAGAAAAAACTGGAAATTTCCAGGGCGGACAAAGCCGCACCTTCCATCTCTCTGGACCCGGCATCCAGGCAACATGTATCCAACCGCTTCAACTTCGAATTCAAGGGGGAAGTCAATGACGATTTTTATGCCCGCAACATTACGATAAATGAAATACCTGAATTCATAGAGCTTTCCGCAAAAACAATCCCCTTTACCAGAGAGATCAAGCTCAAGAAAGGTTTAAACGAAATCAGCATCCGTTCCGCCGACCTGCTGGGCAAGGTAACCCAAAAAACCGTAAAGGTATACGGAGATTTCGAAGGCCCGGCGTTGCAGTTTAAAAATATAGCCGATGGTGACGCGGTAGGGGCAGAAACCATTGCCTTGAACGGTGCCCTTGCCGACGCCACCGGTATCACCGAGTTGAAGATCAACGATCAGGTTCTCAGCTTTAACAAGGAAAAAGAAGTCTCCTTCGCCTTGAACATCAAACTTGAAGAAGGTGAAAATAAAATCATGCTGGCGGCAACCGATACGGTGGGCAACATCACAACCGGTGAACTGAACCTCACGTACGTCCCGCAGCTGGCCCTCATCCAACGTCACCCCCACAACCGTTTCCTGGACGCACCGAATGGCCAGGAAACCGTCCTGTTGGCATTTTCGGGAAGCTCAGCATCTTCCTACACGACGGGAATCCTGTATGCAGCGGCCAAGGCTGCCTTCCGGCTCAACTTCAAGGACCTTACCAAGGAGCAGACCGTTTATTACGATACCCTTTATGTGGACGGTACGGCAACCGGAACCTATGCAATTGAATCGGTCACCATCAACGGCGCCCCCCTGTTGATTATCCCGGGAAGGTCGGTCTACTTCAATCAACTCATGGAACTGCAGGAAGGAGCGAACGCCATCACCATCGAGGTGACGGATATAAAGGGAAACACTACCTCGAAAACAGCCATGGTCAACCACCAGGTTCCCAAGGTGCAGCAGATGGGGTCCCGCATGAGCCTGGCCATTCTCCCCTTCGAAATTAAAGGGCAGGCGGGAATCGCCGGTGAACTGGTCTACGACAACCTCATCAACGCTTTTGTGGATCAGGAAAGGTTTAACATAGTGACCAGGGGTGACGAACTCGAGGCCGTCCTGAAGGAACAGAAATTGAGCCAAACTGACCTGGTAGACAAAAAAACAGCGATCAGGGTCGGCAAACTGGTGGCCGCTGAAAGCATTCTCATGGGGACGGTACACGAGACCCAGGACACTATCGAAATATATGCCCGTCTCATCAATACGGAATCATCCTCGATTATGGAAGCCAAGGATGTTTTCGGTCAGGACAAGTCGGTTCCCCAGATCCAATATCTGACGAACGGTCTGGCCTTGAAGCTGAAACATAGCTTCCCCCTGATAGAAGGCATGGTGATCCAGGTCAAGGGGAATGAAATTTATGCGGATTTCGGCAGTTTCAAGCGCATCAAAAAAGAGATGCGCTTCATTGTTTTCAAGCAGGGAGAAGTAATCAAGCATCCTGTCACTGGAAAGGTGCTGGGCAGTGACACCAGGGAACTGGGGGTGGCCACAGTCGTGAGTGTGTTCGAGGACATGTCCATTGGAAAGTTGATTGCCGATTTCGAGATAGGTGATATCCAGGTACAGGATCTGGTGATTACCAAGTAATAACAGCGTGTACCACGTTGTTATGCAAAGCCGCTATGTCGCTACAAAATTTTGGGCCGATTTTTTTAAATTATATTCTACTTTCATAGAATTTCGGTGCCAGATTCATTATATTTAGACATCAGGATTTGGGGATACAGAATGCTGCCTCGTAAATGGATACCACATCCCATTCTTCTCATTATTTCTTATTTCATTTTATTGATGTTGGCCCATCCTGGGAATTTCCTGGAACGATGCCCGGGCATTCTGCAAATGGATGACCCGTCGGCATAAAAAGAAAGGCTGGGTTTTCCGTCTGCCGGAAGAGTGGGAATGGGAAAAAGCCGCAAGGGGGGGCGGACAGCCGCCATTTTCCGTGGGGCAATCATTTTGATTACACTTTCTGCTCCATGGCCAATTCCAAAAAGGAAAAACGCCTGGGGCCTGATCCGATTGGGAGTTTTACACTGGATGAATCTATTTATGGTGTTATG
>JAFDAT010000398.1 GCA_019313725.1 Deltaproteobacteria bacterium | reverse complement strand
AGTCTGTACATCCATATAAAAAAAGGTGATCTGTGTTCCGGGCTGCCGTGCTTTCACCAGACCCGCCATGCGCAAAGCGGACCCGCAACACACCTTCGAACACCACAAGTGATTGAGCTTGGCATCGCGACTGCCCACACATTGGATAAAGGCTAGGCTGCCGGCTTCAGCGCCGCTGGAGGGTTTTATTGCCCGGCCGTCGGTTCTGAGCATTCTTTCCAATTCAAGATTTGTGACCACATTCTTAAATTTACCGTATCCGTATGGCTTGCTCACCGGGTTGAAGGGCGTGAATCCCGTGGCCAGAATCACGGCATCCGCACGGGTGGATTCCGCCGTCTCTCGAGCATTCAGATCAATGGCCTTTTCCGGGCAGGCCTCCTGGCAGATGCAACACGACTGATCTTTCAAATAGAGGCATTTTTTTTCTGATATGGCAAAAAAAGGAGCGTGATTTCTGGAAAATCCTTTCAGAACCGCACTATCTTCAGGGCATTTTTCAAAGCAGATACCACAGTTGCTGCATTTTCCAGGATCGATAAAGACCGGCTTTTTCAGTAAGTTCACTGAAAAATCTTCTGATTTCGACACATCCTGGACCCGCGCACCGGCTATCACTTTGATTTTCGGATTCGTAACAACCCGCTCTAGCTTTTCCTCGACCATGCAGGCGCCGCATTTGACGCACTGGTCCGTAGCCTTGCAGGTATACTGGATCGCATGGCCGCCCGGAAAGTCGGATTGATCCACGATTTCAATATCAATATCCAATTCAGCCAGTTCAGATGCCGCTGCAAGTCCGGCAACCCCGCCGCCGATAACAAGAACCTTATTTGCCGTCATATACGCACCTTATTATAGGATGTGTTTTATTCTTGGGTTAAAAATTATGACTCTTCTCCCAATTTATATGGGAGAAAGGGTCCAAGGGGTCGAGGGTTCCAGGGTCCAAGTGTTGGGTTTCCGATGGTGTGTCATCCCCTATGTTTCAAATTCACAGACTGAACCATAAACAATTTAGAACGATCTCTTATGCCACTTGCCTGTATTTATATGATGCTTTCATAAAAAGTCTTAAAACGTCCTTCAGCGTCATTCCCGCATGCCTGCCCCTTCGCAGGAAGGGGGCGGGAATCCAGTGTTTTCAAATACTTCTGGATGCCTTCCTTCGCAGGCATGACGGAGTTTCGGACTTCTTGCGAGCCCGTCAAATATAGCTCAGGTAATTTTTGTTAAACCGTTAACTACTTGTAACCTTTAAACGTATCACTCGGCCCCTTGAATCCTTGACCCCTCGAACCCTTCATTTGGATCAACTCTTTTGGAGATGATCCAAAATTGTTATTCCTGTCCCGCTTCAAATGCTTCAACAATGGCTTTTATCTCGCTCTCGACAAAATCGGCGCATTCTTGAGCTTCTGCGGTGGTCATCGACCCCATATCGTCGACCAGGCCTTCGATCTCCTTATCGTCGATGCCGATGGTTTTGTTGATCATGAAAGCGTCAACCTCTCCACCGGCCGGCAACCGTCCGCATCCGCCAGCCGTCCCCACAAACTCGTCTTTCAAAAAAATGGGAACAACAATTTTTAATATGCCGGCGTCACATTCTTCAACCACCGGTTTGCGGGTCTTCTGAGCTTGTGCGGCCATGTTCATGTGCGCCACGGCACAGATGAAGGGACCCCCTTTTTCACTGCCCTTTATCACCGGGCAGATCCGGTTCGACCATTTTACATAATCGGTTATCCTGGCACCTTCTATATTAAAAGTTACCGATTGAATCTTGCACTTTTCTATAATCTTTTTTTCGAGTTCAATCCATTGTTCCATAGGCTGTATGTCGGTCAATTCCATTTAATGCTCCTTAGTGAATAACAGGTTTAAAAAAAGTGTTTTTCGTATTTTATCGACACCTGGTCGAATTCATCATACAGTGTTTTCAAACGTTCATTGGCGATATCCATTTTTTCCTGTTTTTATAATCGGCAAAATACTTCTGGGCGGACATGTAATTCAGTCGATGGTCGATTTGAATATCATGTCCCGCATGGGCCATGTCAACATAATCTTGCATAACCTGCGTCGGCCCATATTGATCCTGCATCCCTTCAAATTTATCGACAACTTCTTCCAGGGTCATGCGTCGTTTTTCCAGAACGATTCCGGCTTGCGCCAACGCAGCGTAATCGGCATAAGCGTATGGTCTTGCGGTCATGACGGCCTGGTAAATATTAGGGCACTGATTGTCAGAACATGCCCGGGCATAACATTTGCGGAATCCATAGTCTTCTCCGCCGACAGTTCCGCCATACTGGCAGAGAAAAATAAAAACCTTAAACGATTTTCCTTCATTTTCAATATCCAGGGGAACAACTTCAAAGTAGGTGTAACAGGTGACTTCGAAACCTTGCTGTTTAAGATTTACCAAGTCCGAAATCCGGTTTGGGGACGTTTGAATGGCCATCGGTCCTAGTTGCCTTTTATCATTGCGTTTGAGAATCCATACAATCTATTCATAATAATCCTTGCTGTGCCGGATCGCTGCCTTGTCGAATTCCTCGTATAGCAATTTCAAACGCTCATTGGCAATGCCGATTTTTTGCTGCCGCTCTTCATTTTCTTTTTCAAAGGGATAGCACGCCAGGCAGCGTTCATAATGGCCCGTTTTGCCCAGGCAGGTGACCACGAAATCCACCGGCAAAATTTCAAATGACGTCCGGCAGCTAACGCGGCTTCCGCCCTGTTTCAGGCTTACCAGATCGGTGACCCGGTTGGGCGGAAAGCGTTTGGTTGTCTGTTCCATGATTCCCCTCATTGTCCTTGTTTTGATCGTTTCATTAAGCAGGATACACGCTAAAGTTGCGGGTGATTTTTTTACCCCCGAACTTCAAGACCTATCTTAAAACACGAAGACGGCGTCCGCTTCCATAGCCTCTAAATTGACCACCCCCGCCGCGGTGACTTCAGCGCCTTCGATCAACTCGGATTCCTCGATATTGCGGGAACTGATGCAAGGGCCGCAGACCCACAACTTCCCGCCCAGCTCCAGAAACTCGGTAAGCAGTTTTTTCATGGGAGGGAACCCCCCCCCGGCGGCATTTTGTCGGCATAACCCGGAACGGCCGTGTGGACAGCGTCTCCCGAAAGAACGATGGTTGCCTGGATGTCCATGGCCAGGGCGGCATTGGCCAGTACAAACGGGTTGTGGGCCACTTCCGGCCGGTCTTTTCCACAGGTGCACATGTAAAATATTTTTTCCTGTTTTTCTTCCGTCATGATGTTTTCTCCTTGTGGCTGCTGGTTAAAATTCAACTTATTGTAGATTATTGTAGACCGTTCGGATTATTTGCCGATACATCCGGCGATCACCGTCGACAGATCTTCTACATCCGCACCGATCTTTTTCAAATTCCCCAGGCAGATAGGACACATGGCCACTATCTTAT
>JAFDAT010000061.1 GCA_019313725.1 Deltaproteobacteria bacterium | reverse complement strand
AACGCCCGATGGATCTATGGATTTTTTATCGGTATGCTGACCGTATTGATACGGGTGTTCAATCCGGCGTACCCTGAAGGCATTATGCTGGCGATCCTTTTCATGAACCTTTTTTCACCGCTTCTGGATTATTTCGCGATCAAGATGAAATTGAAAAAAAGAGTGATCAATGTCTGACAATTTCAGATCTATTCTCTTTGCCATGGGTACGGCACTCATCTGCAGCCTGCTTCTGACGGCGGCGTCCAGTGGGCTGAAGCCATACCAGCAGGAGAATATCGATGTGGACAGAAAGAAAAATATATTAAAAGCAATCGGTTTGGTGGAAGATAGCCGTTCGTATACCTTTGATGACATCAAATCCATGTACGCTGCAAACATCACCTGCATGCAGGTTGATTCTCAGGGCCAGGCCATGCAAAAGGGCGATACCACCGGCGGCGGGCTTCCCGTTTATCTCTATACGCAGAATGGGACGGTGGCAGCATATGTACTGCCCATCAATTCGCGGGGCCTGTGGGGCAGGATACACGGCTATCTGGCCCTGGAAAGCGACGGGTCGACGGTGTCCGGTTTCACGGTCTACCAGCACTCCGAAACCCCCGGGCTGGGAGGCGAAATCGAAAAAAACTGGTTTCAGAAAAATTTCAAGGGCAAAAGGATCCTCGATCAAAGCGGCAGTTTTGTATCCGTTGGTATCGCCAAACCTTCGGTAACGGTTTCCATGACAGCGGTTGAAAAAGCCAACTACGTGGATGGCATCAGCGGCGCTACGCTGACGGGGCGCTTTCTCTCGGCGGGCCTGAAAGAAATCCTCAGCGAGTATGAACCGGTTTCCATCCGGTTCAGATCAAAAAGGATGCTCACGGTGCCCCAGGATCGACAAACATGCGAGGACGAGCAATGAGGTTAACACAATCGCGATATTTCAAGGCATTTTCAGAACCGCTTATCCAGAACAACCCGATTTCCATGCAGATGCTGGGAATTTGTTCCGCCCTCGCGGTGACGGTTCAGCTGAAAACGGCCATCGTGATGGGGCTATCCCTCACTTTTGTGCTGGCCTTTTCCAACTTGACCATATCGTCGATGCGCCATGTAATACCGCGTAATATTCGTATGATCGTGGAACTGAGTGTCATTGCATCCCTGGTGATCATTGCCGACCAGGTTCTCAGAGCCTTTTTTTACGACATCAGTAAACAACTCTCCGTATTCGTGGGGCTGATTATAACCAACTGTATTGTCATGGGGCGGGCAGAGACATTCGCTCTGGGCAATCCGCCGGGGCTTTCCTTTCTTGACGGCCTCGGCAATGGCGCGGGTTACGGTTCGGTCCTGATTTCCGTGGCCCTGATCCGGGAGGTCCTGGGCGCGGGCAAGTTTCTGGGCATTGGTATCATTCCGGAATCTCTTTACCGGGCCGGTTATGAAAACATGGGCTTCATGCAGCTGGCGCCGGCCGCTTTTATCATTATCGGCCTTTTGGTGTGGCTGCAGAAGAGCCTGGTAAAAAACTGATAGGGTTTAAGGATTCAAGGGTTCAAGGGGTCGAGTGGATAAGCAATTAGTCGTTAGCACCAGCCCACTACTGTATAAGAGCCAGACGCTAAGTGCTAAAAAATAAGCCACCCTTGTGAAATCCGCTGCGCTCCTCATTAGCATGAATTTCACTGGGTAAACAAAGACGAAAAGAATAATATTAAATTTTCATCATATCTGTTTAGAGGACTACCTGATGATTGCAGTTGAACCGGGGATTAAGGGTTCACCGGGTGCTGTCGGGTATGAAAATTTATGGAAAACTTCATCAGCATTTTTTTAAACTCCGTTTTTGTGGGCAACATCCTCCTGGCGTATTTTCTGGGGATGTGTTCGTTCGTGGCCATATCCAAAAACATGGACACGGCCATCGGGTTGGGGTTTGCCGTCGTTTTTGTCCTGTCCATAACAGCACCCATCAACTGGCTGATTTATTACTACCTGCTGGCGCCCGGGGCGCTGGCCTGGGCCGGGTTCCCCGATATCGATCTCAGCTTTCTGAAGTTCATCACCTTTATTGCCGTAATCGCGGGCATTGTGCAGGCGGTGGAAATGGTCATCGATCGTTTTTCACCGGTGCTGTATAACGCACTGGGCGTGTTTCTGCCGCTCATCACCGTGAACTGCGCTATCCTGGGGACAAGCCTTTTCATGGTGGAACGCAGCTACACCTTTGGGGAATCGCTGGTCTTCGGCATCGGTTCCGGCACCGGCTGGCTGCTGGCCATCGTCTCCATGTCGGCCATCAGGATCAAACTGCGCTACGCCAACGTGCCGGAAGGGCTGGAAGGTTTCGGCATCACCATGATTGTAACCGGCCTGATGGCCATGGGCTTTATGCTCTTCAGCGGAATCACCCTATGATCTATATTGCCGCCATCATCGTTTTTTCAGGCGTCATCATGCTCCTCGTGGGGATGCTGCTGCTTGTGGAAGCCAGGGTGGTCCGCAAGGGCAATTCCCAGATCATCATCAACCAGGATGCGGAGCAGCCTCTGCAGACCGCGGTGGGGACCACGCTGCTGAAGGCCCTCTCCGCTAACAATATTTTCATACCTTCCGCCTGCGGGGGCGGCGGGTCCTGCGGCATGTGCAAGTGCCGGGTCGAAGAAGGGGTAAATACATACCTTCCCACCGAACTCGTGCATGTCAACAGGAAGGAAAAGCAGGAAAACGTCCATCTGGCCTGCCAACTCAAGGTGAGGGATGATTTAAAAATCCGGATTCCCGAAGAGATTCTGGATGTAAAAAAGTACAATGCCACCGTCATTTCCAATGCGAATGTGGCTACGTTCATCAAGGAGCTGGCCATGGAACTGGACCCGGGCGAGTCCCTTGATTTTAACGCCGGTGCCTACATTCAGATCGACATTCCCGAATACACCCTCTCTTTCTCGGAATTTCGCAAACGGATCGGAGCCAAGTTCAGGCCGGCATGGGACCGGTTCAACCTGTGGGGGTTGAAATCTAAAAGCAGGGAGCCTATCTTCCGGGCCTACTCCCTGGCCAACCCGCCGTCCGAGAAAACGGTTCTGCGATTCACTATTCGTATTGCCACGCCGCCGCCGGGTGTCAAGGCAGCACCCCCCGGGGCAGGTTCGTCTTATCTATTCAACCTGCAAGAGGGTGACCGGGTGACCTTGAGCGGTCCGTACGGGGATTTTTTCGTAAAGGAAAGTGAACGGGAGATGTGCTTCATCGGCGGAGGAGCCGGTATGGCGCCGCTGCGGAGCCAGATCTTCCACCAGCTCAGGACCGCGGGTACCAAAAGAACGCTTTCATTCTGGTACGGTGCACGGTCGCTGCAGGAGCTTTTTTTTGATCGAGAGTTCAAAGATCTTCAAGAGAAGTTTGACAATTTTAGTTACTACGTGGCCTTGTCGGACCCCCAGCCGGAGGATGGCTGGCAGGGCATGATCGGCTATATCCATCAGAACCTTCACGACCACTATCTTGCCGGGCACGAAGATCCCACCGAAATCGAATATTATTTATGCGGCCCGCCCATGATGGTCCAGGCCATCGAGGACATGCTGGACAGCCTGGGTGTGGAGCCGGAGATGATCGAGTTCGACAAATTTAGTTAGAAACCCATTTTCTCAGGCGGGCGTCGTTCGGGGATGTATTCCTCTGATGTTTTTCCCTGATTCCACGCTTCGGAAACATACAGGTTGCAGTAGCAGCTGCCGAATTCGGCCACATCGGGCTTTCGGTAAGCGCAGGGGCAGATGATGTCCCGGTCGCTTTTTTTGTCGCCGGACGCCAGCCGGCACGGGCAGGCCATATAGCCATAGCGTTCCTTGTTGGCCAGCAGTGCTTCAAGCAGGTCGAAGACCCTTTCGCGGTCACTGTTGAAAAAGAAGCCTTTGGGCTCCTGGACCTTTTTTAACATTTCAAATAGTTTTTCAGCATCCATTACAGACCAAGCGCCTCCTTGATATCTTTTTCCTTATACCCCACGATGACTTTATCCCCAATGATCAGGGTGGGGAAGGAGCATCGCGGGTTGACTTTTTTAATGTCCTCGAGAATGACCTTGCGTTCGTCACCTTCCAATAGGTCTACTTCTACGAAATCATACTCGATGGTGCATTCAGCAAGCAGCCTTTTCGTGGATTTACAGTGACTGCAGGTACTGAGTGTGTAGAGCTTTACCTTTTTATCCGTCATGTCAAGATCCTTTTCATTAAATTTCAAATGATTAGCATAAGGGCTTCCCCAGGGCCGGCGCATGGTCGGAGAATGCAATCATTATATTTTTTACCGTTATGGCTGGCTGCCCAGGAAGCGGTAGAGGGTGGCACGTCCGACTCCGAGCAGTTTGGCGGCTTTGGCCTTGTTTCCCCCGGTTTTGGCCAGGGCCGCTTTTACCATGGCGGCGTCCAGTTTACGGGCGGGGCCCCTGCGGGGTTTCTCGACAATGAAATCCTTCAATTCCAGCGGGAGGTCTTCGGGGCGAATGATATCCCCCCGGGATCGGACGATGGAAAACTGGACGGCATTCTGGAGTTCCCGCACATTGCCGGGCCAGCGGTAATCCATCATCATGGCCAGGGCTTCGTCTGAAATGCGCATTATTTTGTTGTCAAGGGTTTCGGGAAATTGATCCAGGAAATGGTCTACGAGCAGAGGGATATCATTTTTTCTTTCTCTCAAGGGGGGCACGGTTATGGGGATCACGTTGAGCCGATAATAGAGGTCTTCGCGAAAATTTCCCCGCTGGGCCTCTTTTTTAATGTCCTTGTTCGTGGCGCTGATCACCCTGACATTGACCGAGGTCGTTTTTTCGCCACCGACTTTTTCAAAAGAGCCCTCCTGAAGAAAACGAAGGAGTTTTACCTGCATGGGTTTGGGCAGTTCAGAGATTTCATCCAGGAATGCCGTCCCGTTGTCCGCCAGTTCAAAACGGCCTTTTTTGTCCCTGATCGCACCGGAAAAAGCGCCTCTAACATGGCCGAACAATTCGCTTTCTATAAGGCCTTCCGGCAGGGCGCCGCAGTTGATCGGGACAAAGGGGGCACCGCCCCGGCGACTTTCGTTGTGGATGGCATGGGCGACAAGTTCTTTGCCTGTGCCGGTTTCACCGGAAATATGGACCGGGAAATCGTAATCGGTAACGTCCCGGATCTGGCGGAAGACAGAGATCATCTTGCTGTCCCGACCGATAATATTAGAAAAACTGAATAGTTTTCCGGAATCCATTTTCAGGTCGATGAGTTCCGTCTGGTCTCGGAATGTGGCCAGTGCGCCGATTTCATTTTCATTTTCGTCCTTCATCATAATGACCGACATTTCGATGACGCGGTTCTGGCCGCCGGGTGTGGTCATGTTGATGGTGTGCTCGTGTTTGTCTATATCTGGCGGGATATTGCTGCAGAAAGAGCAGTGCTGCCCGCAGAAGGGCTCGCCGAAGACTTCATGGCAGTCACGGCCCAGGACATCTTCCCGATTGACCCCGGTGATGTTTTCAGCTGCATCGTTAAAGAAGAGAATCTTGCGGTCCATGTCATGGGCCAGGATTCCTTCCTTGAGGTTATTGAGGATATATTCGAGATTTTTAGGATCTGCTATGTTTTTGAAGATCATGATAATGGCCATATATACGATCAAATTAATTTTGTCAAAGAAATCAGAATCCTTCCCTTTAGAAACATTTATCAGCATGGATGGTTGTTTTTTTTCATGCTTTAGAGTAGGAATCCTGTCCTGAAGAGCGGCTGACTGTTTCTAATGTATAGGAAGTTACGATGAAGAGTGAAGAGAAATCAGCAAAATTTTACGGGTTATCCTGGCCCGAACTGTTCCGGGGCACGCTGGTGCAACGCTACAAACGGTTTCTGGCGGACGTGCGTCTGGACGACGGGAGCCTGGTGACGGCACACTGCCCCAATTCGGGGACTATGAAAGCCTGCGCGGAACCCGGTCGGCCGGTCTATCTCTCCTACCACGACAACCCCAAACGCAAGTTAAAATATACCTGGGAGATTATCGATATGCCGGATTCACTGGTGGGCGTCAACACTCTGGTCCCCAACCGGCTGGTAAAAATGGCTGTCGAAAACAACCTGGTCGCGGCGTTAAAAGGCTATGACCGGGTGATTGCCGAGGTAAAAACCAGTGAGGGGTCGCGGCTCGATCTTATGCTGGAAAAAACGAACGGGGTCAACTGTTTCGTTGAGGTGAAAAACTGTACGCTGGTGGAGGACCGGGTGGCCAGGTTTCCGGATGCCGTCACCACCAGGGGGCGTAAACATCTGCGCGAACTCCAGCGGCTGGTAAAAGAGGGCAACCGGGGGGTCATGTTTTTTCTGATCCAGCGGATGGATGCGGACCGCTTCGTCCCGGCAGATGCTATCGACCCGGCCTATGGCGAAGAACTGAGAAGGGCGCGCGGTAACGGGGTGGAAATCCTGGTCTATGACGTGCGGATCGATTTAGCAGCCATTTGCTTGAATCACAAGATTCCCTACACGCTTTGATTGTATCGGAACAGATTTATGACAACCGGTATAAACCCCATAGTTGCAACGTTGGGGTCCGGTGGTTACCTAGTCTCACTGAAAATTTTGAGCACTGGCGGTGAGGATAAGACGTAGTACACGGTGCCTGCGGCTTCTTCTCCACCTTTTTTCAGAATCTCCAGGCTGCTGTCGAGTTTTACGGTTGCGAGGGTTTTCAGTGGTTCCCCTTTTTCTTTAGCGTCGCGGTATCGCTCCTCTGAAATTTTACCGTTCTCATCGAAAACCCAGTAGATGGTCTTGTCGTGAGCTATGACCGTTGGATCTCCGAAATCAAAAAACAGCGTACCAACCAACTCGCGAACCTTCTGTTTAGAAACCGATTCGTAGCGTTCGTATAAAATGAGTACTCTGTCCGTGATCTTGTCGGCCACCACGTAAAGATCGTTGTCTTTGAATTTGTACGTTCCAGGACTAGGCTTTTCCATGGCGTTGCGCTGCGCTGTTTTCTTTTGTTTCTCCGTCAGCACTTTACTCAGCGTGTAATCATTGCGATATATGTTCAGTTTTTCAACACGGGCAAATAGATCAACAATATTATCTCCCTGCGAAGAGCAGACAGCTCCGGCCGACAGTATGACGGCAACGATAATTGCTGATAAGATTTTCATTTCGGTTTATAACGCCCAACCTCGGACGACCTGGAGACAAAAAAAGGAATCTTTAAAATATACATTCGATATCCCAAACGTGGTTCACGTAAAGGTATTTTGTGGGGGGGTAGGATGATAGAACGCGCCTGTTAAACATCCGGCAGGGGCAATTGTTAACCACCCCTACCGGATTTGATTGTTGTACTTACAGCAATGAAAAGCAGCCGCAATGTATACGGTTACTGATCATATCGCAGTTTCTGCTCTTCCTCGATGAGTTTCATGGTTTCCGCACTGCCGCCGGTACGAATCCACAGGTTTTCAGGTCGGTCCAGGAGTTCCTGGATAACCTTTTTGTATTTTTCACCCTGACCGGCATGATCTGCCAACTCCTGCACTTCGGGTAAAAATTCCTGATAAAAATTGCGGGAAATTTCGTACATGCCGTGCCAGTGCGTATAGTCCGGGGCATTCATAGCCACCGCCATTCTAGCCCGACGCCCTTCATGATGCCAGATCTCAAACCAGGTATACCCGATTTTATGCTGAAAACCGGTATTTTCCCAGATACCGTCTTTTTTTAGCATGCCGACAAGTTTTTTGCCGGGTTTGGCAAATTTGTCGTTGTACAAATTGACTAGATCATCAAACTGCTTGTAAAAATCATGGATCTGATTGATGCCATGGCAAGATTTGCACATTTCCTGCATGCTATTGCGGCGCTGCTTCCAGGTAATCACAGTGTCGATGGTTTTTTCCGCGACAACCTTTTTCAGTTTGTTTCCCTCTCTGACATAGGTTTTGTACTTGGCCTTCTGGCCGGGACGCGGCGGCATTTCGCCGGTGATGTCGGTGACCGTACCATCGGTGAAGGTTACCCGGTTCAACTTACTTGATACCGGCGCCCGCAGGTTCCAGGAGATGCGGTCGCCTACGTTGTGGCTGTTGGCAGCCACCGAACCGTTTACTTTTATGAAAGAGCCCATGTGACAGGTGGAGCAGGTAGGAGCGGTATAATAATCATCACCCAAGACCCACTTGCCGTCTTTCATAATATTCATGGCATTGCTGCCTCCTCCTAACTGAGCGGAGTAAAAGGCAATACCGTGTTTGGACTCTTCATAGATTTCCTTTTGAGGATGGTCGGGTCCCAGGTGGCACTTGCCGCAGTTTTCAGGCTGCCGGGCCACACTGGCTCTGAAGGAGTGCTTTGAATGACAGGCAATACATACGCCTTTGGAACCATCCGGATTGATGCGGCCGATGCCGGTGTTGGGCCAAGTGTTGTGGTCCAGTTGGGGCGCATCGGTTTTGCTGCGCAGAACCTTACCATCCTTGTCGCGTTTGAGCGTAAGCACCGACCCGTGGCACTGCCAGCAACCGCTGGCCATATTGGCCTTGTTGGTGGGCATACCGCCGACCACCTCGGCCAGCATGTTGTCCAGAGAGGCCATGATCTCACCAGCTGTGGCGTGATGGGACGGTGCCATTTGCTTGGCCTCGGGCTCATGGCATTTCCCGCAGTCGTTGGGTGACAAAATGGTTTTGATGAACGCGCCTTCGTGCATGTAGCCCAACTCGTCGTCTTTTTCCGCCGCATGGCAGGTGTAACAGGCGATCTGGCCTTCTTTAGCGGCCGCATGGGGCGAATTCTCCCACTGTAGTACCAGAGACTTGTTCTCTTTTAAATGGCACATGATGCACTTTTTGTTTATTTCATGGTTCTTAGGATTTTTCACATCAAAAGATGCCTGGGTCGTCGCGAAAGCAGTCCCGGATGCAAAAATTCCCAAGATAAGCACAATGAATGCCGATCGAATTAAATACATCGTATTTCCTCCTTACAGTTTTTTGACACGGTAAATTTTTAAGGCTTAGCAGCCGGTATGCTGTTATTCATAAGTATCAAACCATCCGTAAACTTAGCCTCTTTGAAACAGATCCGGTCAAACGCTTGTTCTCAACCACCTCCTTTCTAATTTTGCGCGATAATAAACGACTTACTGTTTAACAATTATCCGTTTAAAAAATGATTGGATTCGTCCAATGTTCAATCGTCTGCATTCAATCTTACCCGGTAGATTCCTTTTCATCTTCCAACCAAAAAGGAAAGATCTTGCTGAGGATGAACAACAGAATCAACGGCAGCGATATCAAAACCAACACAGCAATGATACCTTCCCGGTCGAACCATTCCGGATGAAATTCGGTAAAGCCCCGATGACTTTTGGACATTAACTGGCCACCGATGACAACATTCCAGCGCATGAACATCACTTGTATCAACAGTAGCAAACCCACCAAAGGGGCTATAATGCGGTATATGGAGTCCTTGACTTTGGTCAGGCACAGCCAGCCAAACAAAAACACCGGGATGACGGATAGCATACCAACCTGCCAGACCCAGAAGGAATTAAAAAGAGGCCCCCACAGCAGCCCTTCCACCGAGTGATGGTACCAGGTCCGCAGATAAGAATGGGAAAAGACTTCCAGCATCTCAAAGGAAAAATCGATGATGAAAAATCCCGCCAGATAATTGGTACAGGTTCGCAGACAGGCCATATCAACAGGTTGTTTGCTGACTTTTTTGATAAAACTGTAGACGAAAATTATACCGGCAATACCTGAAACGCAGGCGGACAGCAGGAAAATAACCGGCATAAGTGGTGTGGCCCAGATGGGGTTTGCCTTAACGCCCCCGAAAATGAAGCCCACATAGCCGTGCAGCACGCATGCCATGGGAATGCCGATAGCCGCCAGAAATTTGATGATTTTATGGTCCAATTCCCGGGATTTGGGCGAAAGATTATCGCTGCCAAACGTCAGTACGGTATAGAGGAGTTTCATGAGCCCCTTGGTTTGTTCTTTGAGCCTCACCAGGGTAGGGCGGTAAATAAACAGGATTTCAAGCAGCAAAACAATGCCGTACAGGGTATAAATATAGCCGAACCCGGCCATGGCCGAAGAGGGGTTGGGTGTAAGCATAATGTTGAAGTTTCTTTCCGGACGGCCAAGGTGCATAAGCAGCGGTAAGGTGGCAAAGGCCAGGAAAGCTAAGGCGAACAGCAGCGAAAAGCGTGAAATCGGTTTTAAAGCTTCGACTTTGAATACGTGGTACAGAGAAGAGACGATGAAGGCCCCTGCCACGATCCCGGTAATATAGGGATAAAGTGCGATCATCATGCTCCAGTGTACATGCAGATCATTGGGAAATACAAAGTTGGCTGCATCCATCAGACCACCTCCCTTCGAAGACCCTTATAATAAAGCGCGGGATAATTACCCATATCTTTTTTTAAAACCGTCAGGACACCGTGGCCGCGCAAAATCTTGGAAACTTCGGACTCCTTGTCATTCAAATCGCCAAATTTTCGTGCCCCGGTGGGACATACATTGACGCAGGCCGGCAGCAGTCCCTTGCGCACGCGGTGATAGCACCAGGTGCACTTGTCGGCCATGTGGGTAACCGGGTTGAGGAAGCGCACCGAGTATGGACAACCCTGGATGCAGTAAGCACAGCCGATACAGCGTTTTTGATCGATGAGGACAAAGCCATCCGGCGATCGGAAAGTGGCTCCCACTGGACAAACCTGAACACAGGAGGGATCTTCACACATGTTGCAGAGTTTGGGCACGAAAAAAGTATCTCTAATCGGTTTGTCCAGATCCTTGCGGGGAGTTTGATAGCCGTCCAGCCCCCCATTGGGTGAGTCCACGTAGACTTCGTCGTCAACATCTTTAAGATAGCGTTCTACCCATGTTCGGTAATAGCCGTCGGGGACATTGAATTCGCGTTTGTCGGCCACACAGCAAGCGCCGCAGCCGATGCAAAGGGTAATATCCACAATAAAGGCAAAATTCTGTTCGGAAATGGCCCAGTCCTTGCCGCGGATACCGTCGATTTGTTCCGGTATTTTCAAAACACCGGCTCCGGCCGGGATTACCAGGAGCAGCGAGCCGGATATAGTTCCCTTCAGGACCTTTTTAATAAATTGACGTCGATCCCTGTCCAGTTCGGATTTTATACTGTCCATTAGCTCTTCTCCTGCATACCGACTATCTCTTGGGCCCGGTTAATATATTTCAGAGGTGCATGTTGATTATGGCACTGGTTGCAAATATGAGTTACCTTGACTTTCTGGCTTTCAAGATGCTCGGGCATTGTCACGGTTTTGATCACCGCTTCGGGCCGGGCCTGGATGGCCCTGTTGTGGCACCTCAGGCATAAGGTTTTGATCTCTTCTCCCCTTTTTACAGAGAGGGTACCCGTTTTTTTGCCGTTTGTGATGTGATCGGCATAGGGGCCATGGCAGAACTCACAGGAAATGGTCTTGTGGCGCCCGTTTAAATGTATATTGGCTTCATAGGCGTGGCACGAAAAACATGGCGCGTTGGTCCAGTGCCGAATCTCAATGTTCGCCTCTTCCTCGATGGCATCGGCCCGGTAATGACCGTAGGTGCCGAACGATTTGGGTGTCAAGACCGTTTTCCCGATAAATCCCAGGAAGGCCAGGGCCACAATACCCAACACGATCCGTATGACATGAGAATAGTTGCTTGACTTCACTTATGGCCTCCTTGGTGCCAAGGTATCAGTATTTTTTCTCGAATGATCAATGTGAAATTCTGGGTGAAATTCTGGCGACTTGGGGTGTGAATGCTATCTTCTGCGACCACTATTGCCGTTCTACGGGTCAGCATCACAAATTCTTATCATTTAACATAATAAAACGAGGCTGAATTCGTCAAGCAAAAAACAAGAAAAATCCTTTGTGTTCTGCGTTTCTTTGTGGTTCATATATTTCCGTATTAAAAGCTGACCTCAATGGCGGATTCATCAAATAAAGGAGACGGGAGATAACG
>JAFDAT010000397.1 GCA_019313725.1 Deltaproteobacteria bacterium | reverse complement strand
AGTCAATACCGCCCGACACACCAATAACAAAGCCATTCAATCCGGATTGCTCACAATAGTCGTCTAGCCAATCTACAATGTAATCGATTACCTTTTTAGTGTTCATGACTATATTCCAAACCCGGATGAACCGGAAAAGATGAACATCGAACATCGAACGTCCAACATCGAACGCCGAATAGCCACACGCAGGACTGGCAATCCGCCTTTTTAAAATATCCAATAATCAATATCCGATCAGTCTATTCCCTTCAACCTTCCAACGCACAAGTTCGTAATCTGCATTCGATGGTTCGGCAATCAGCAGGCCTTAATCTGGCAACGCGGAATAACTCGCATAATAAGCTTCAAATGTCAATTCGGGCTGTCATTTGAATTTATACTATCGAAAAAGCTTTTGCGAAGCTCGAGGGGTTTACCTTTGGGTATGGTTTTGCGCAGCCAATAGATGGAATCTTTTCTGTCCATCACTTTTTCATCCACGAAATAGCGGTGAATTGTACAACAATCATCAAAGGCTTGTGTCATGATGCAAGGGCAGAATTCGAAGACGGGGCAGGATATCATCTGGAGGATGTAGCGGCGCAGCCGCGTTGCCTAATTAAAATTGGCCCGGATCTTTCGGGCCAATTTTAATTATCTTTTAAGTATTTTTTCCGGAGTAATGGGCAGATCCTTGCAGCGATATCCCGTGGCATGGTAAACCGCCTCGGCAATGGCCGGTGCCGTAGGCGAGGCCAGGCCTTCGCCGGCTTCTTTCGCCCCCATGGGGCCCTCGGGTTCATAGGTTTCGATGCAGACGGATTCTCCCGGGGGCATGTCCATGGCCGTGGGGAGTTTGTAGTCCAGAAAGGTGTTGGTCAGTGTTTTGCCATCCTTCATGACCAGTTCTTCAGAGAGGGCATACCCCAGGCCCATGTGGATAGATCCTTCCAGCTGCCCTTCTACGGCCATGGGATTGATCACGGTACCACAGTCATGGGCGGTGTACATTTTTTTAACCTGGACAACACCTGTTTCGGCGTCGACACCGACTTCCGCCACCTGGGCTCCGAAACTGAAGGCCGGGGTTACCAACCCCTTGCCCCGGGGGGTGTAGTAGCCCCTCGCCACGATGGGTATGCCGCGGTTGGTTTTCTGGACCATGGCGACGGCTTCTCCAAACGGTATGCCGCGATCCGGCTTTCCTTTGGCCTGGACACGGCCATCCTTGCACTCTAAATCGAAAATGACGTTGAGATTGAAGCGGGCTGAAACTGCACCAAAAAGGGTTTCCTTGATCTGCCGGGCCGCATCTTTGATGGCATTTCCAGCCATGAGGGTTACCCGGCTGCCCCAGGTTCCGAGATCCGCCTGCGGTGTCATGGCCGTGTCGGCCGCCGTCAGTCTGATATCTTCCATCTTCAAGCCGAGTTCTTCTGCCAGGATCTGTTGGAGGACGGTGTTGGCCCCCTGGCCGATGTCGGAAGCCATGGTGAGGAGGTGAGCCGTACCGTCCGAAAATACTTTCACCTCGGCGGCGGAAAACGGGTACTGGGTATTAAACCAGTTGAATACGCCGCCGGAAATGAAACTGTAACAGCCGATGCCGATGCCGTAGCCTTTCTTTTTCCTGCCGCGATTGCGCTTCCAGTTGGACATTTTTCTGACCGCTTCCAGGGATTCGATGAAACCGCAGCTGGAAATCGTAGCCACATCGGGGATGGTGTCCCCGGTGACCATGGCATTCTTTATGCGCAGGTCAATGGGATCGATACCCAATTCTTCGGCCGCCATGTTCATCTGGGATTCGGCGGCAAACAGCGACTGGGGTGCCCCGAAGCCGCGCATGGCACTTGCCGGCGGTTTGTTGGTGTAGACATGCTGTCCCAAAAACCGGTAGTTGGGGTAGCGGTATAGCATGGCCCCGAAGTTGCCGCAAAGGAACGTGGCTGTTGGCCCCATAGCGTTGTAGGCGCCGCCGTCAAGGTAGATGTGAAGATCTTTGGCCACAAGGGTGCCGTCTTTTTTGAATCCCACCTTGGATTTGAGCCGCATGGGGTGGCGCCTGCGGCCGGTGGTCAGCTCCTCCTCCCGAGTGAGGGTGAATTTTACCGGTTTACCCGTGAGCCTGGCCATGAAAGCAGCACAGAACTCCCACGGGCGCAGCTCCATCTTACCGCCGAAACCGCCGCCTACAGTGGGTTTGATGACGCGGATGTCGTTTTCACGCATATCGAGGGTGGACGCCAGCAGGCATTGGACGATGTAAGGCGTTTGGGTAGATGTCCACAGGGTGATGCGTCCTTCCTGATCGCATTGAGCCAGGGAAGCGCAGGGTTCGAGATAGGCGGGGCTTACCGCGTGAACCGTGAAGATATCTTCTCGGACGTAATCCGACTCGGCAAAACCCTTGCGGATATTGCCGTACTCTATTTTTCGATCCACACTGATATTGTTAGGCGAGGTGTCATGGATAACCGGGGCGTTTTTCCTTACGGAAGCCAGAACATCGAATACGGTTGGCAGCTCTTCGTATTCCACGTCTATCAGTTCCAGGGCTTGGGCGGCGGTGTCCGGATCTACGGCTGCCACGGCCGCAACTTCATCGCCGATAAAACGCACCTTGTCGATGGCCAGAGGGTATTCATCCTGTGTTATCGGGAACAGCCGCCAGTTGCCGTATTTGATTTTGGGTGTGTCTTCCCCGGTGATGACACATTTTACGCCAGGCAGTCGCTTGGCTTTGCTGATGTCGATGCTGCGAATGCGCGCATGGGCAACCGGGCTGCGTAAAAGTTTGCCGTAAAGCATGCCCGGCAATTTAATATCGTCCGTATAGATGGCGGCACCGGTGGCCTTTTCCCGGCCGTCGACTCTGGGAATATCCTTACCGATTATATTATAGTTTTCCATAGTGCTCCTCATTAAATACCAGCCAGGATGAACCTGATGAAACTTTTTTTAGGGAAACATCGAACATCGAATGTCCAATGAAATGCAATTAGCTGATAGTCATAGGTTTTATTGCAATCATATCAATCTTGCTATCACGTCGAATATGTTTTTCACACAACCCGGCTGCAGGTTGATAGTTGACCCTCAGCTGTTTGCTGTTAACCGGTTATTTCAGTGTTCGATGTTAGGCGTTCGATGTTCGATGTTCATTTTTTTATGTTTTTATGGGCCTGCAACAGCGCCCTTTTTATCAATACCGCCACCATATCGTTCCGGTAATCCTGGGTGGCCCTGACATCTGTGATGGGCAGGGCTTCTTTGGAAGCGGCCATGCCGGCCGTTTCGGCCAGTTTCTGGCTGAAGATTTTCTGGCTGACGGCTTTTTCGGCTTTCGGGGCCCGCATGGGGATAGGTGCGCAGGCACCGATGAACAGCCTGGCTTTTTTTACCTTGCGTCCATGCATCTCCACGTGCGCACCCACGCACACGGCTGAACAGTCGATTTTTCCCCTGGCCGA
>JAFDAT010000396.1 GCA_019313725.1 Deltaproteobacteria bacterium | reverse complement strand
GTCCCAGGCAGGCCATGTCGCCGGTCATGGGCGTTTTTTTGAGCAATCGCGGCCTGGCCTTTGCTGTGCCGGAATCTCACCCGGTATTTAAATACATGGCGATCGCAACCATTTTGGGCTGTGGGGTTATATATGTTATGCGCCGGTGGACAAGGGCGAGACAGGCACGGACAGGTAAAACCTTTCCCCTCATTCGGGTATCGCTGGCTGTCCTGATCGGTTTTCCCCTGTTGACCTGGACGATGGGAGGTGCTCCCATCGCCATGAACGTCCCGGTTCTCACGGGATTTAATTTCGAGGGGGGCGCAAACATCAGCCCGGAATTTACCGCCCTGTTGCTCGGCCTGATTCTGTATACGGCGGCATACGTGGCTGAAGTCGTGCGTGCCGGTATTCAGTCGGTCAGCAAGGGGCAGACCGAGGCGGCCATGTCGCTGGGCCTCAAGCCAGGGCTCGTTTTAAACTTGGTGATCCTACCCCAGGCGTTGCGTGTCATCATTCCACCACTGACGAGCCAGATGTTGAATTTGACGAAGAACAGTTCCCTGGCTGTGGCGATTGGATACCCCGATTTCGTATCCGTCGCAGGAACGACCATCAATCAGACCGGTCAGGCTATCGAGGGGGTTGCACTCATGATGATCGTCTATCTGACGTTAAGTCTGATTACATCGGCGTTTATGAATTGGTATAACAAAAAGATGGCCTTGGTGGAAAGATAAGCGGGGATTGCGGAATGTGGAATTCGAAATGCGGAATTTAGAATGATGGAAAATAGGGACACGATACAGACGCAGGAAACCATCAAGCCGCCGACAACGAGTGTGGGCGCCATCGGTTGGATCAAGGCAAATCTTTTTAACAGTCTGTTCAACTCCATCCTGACCCTTTTAACCCTTCTGCTTTTGTGGAAAATAATTCCTCCCTTTGTGAACTGGGCATTTATCGACAGCATGTGGTGGTCGACGAGTGCTGAATGCAGGGAGGCCGAGGGGGCCTGCTGGTCAATCATTCCGGCAAATATCCGGTTTATCCTGTTTGGTTTTTTCCCCTATGAATCCCAATGGCGACCGTTGCTGGCCATGATAATCCTGGCCAGCCTGCTCTTCTACAGCCGGAACCGGGCACACTGGAAAAAGTCTCTCGTCTATTCATGGTTGGCCGGGCTGATTATCATGGGGTTGCTCATGAAGGGCGGGATTTTATGGCTCGCACCGGTCGAGAGCTCTCAGTGGGGAGGGCTTCCCCTGACACTTCTTTTGTCGGTATTTGGCCTGGCCGCAGCCTACCCTCTGGGCGTGGTCCTTGCTCTGGGAAGACAGTCTCAAATGCCGACGATCAAGGTCCTCTGTATTATATATATCGAAATGATCAGAGGTGTACCTCTGATCACACTCCTCTTCATGTCTTCCATCGTCTTTCCCCTGTTTTTACCGGAAGGGGTGTCGGTGAACGCAATCCTGCGGGCGCAGGTGGCCATCATCATGTTCACCGCCGCCTATATTGCAGAAGTCGTTCGCGGTGGTTTACAGGGGATGGCCGCAGGGCAGTACGAAGCGGCGGAATCCCTCGGGCTCAATTATCATCAGACCATGCGTCTGGTAATACTGCCGCAGGCGCTGAAAATCGTGATACCCCCGACGGTCAGCCAATTGATTTCAGCCTTGAAAGATACATCCCTGGTGGTCATTATCGCCCTGTATGATCTCCTAAAGACCACTCAGTCCACCCTGTCAAATCCCGACTGGATGGCCTATTCTTCAGAAGTTTATATCTTCGTGGCGCTGATCTATTTTGCCTGCTGCTATTTCATGTCCAGCTACAGCCGACGCTTAGAAGAAGAACTTGATAGAGGGCTGTAATTTGTCCGATACAACGAGATTATTGGATATTTTAAAAAGGCGGATTGCCAATCCTGCTTGTGGCTATTCGGCGTTCGATGTTGGACGTTCGATGTTCGATGTTCATTTTTTCCGGTTCATCCGGGTTGGAACCCGCGGACCCTTTTCTCCTACATTAAGGTGTAGATGGAAGGCACAACATGAATGATAAAACAATTGCAGAAGAAAACCAGCTCTCCGAAGACGCCATCATAGAAATTACCGGGATGCATAAGTGGTTCGGTGACTTTCACGTGCTGCAGGATATCAATTTGACCGTCCAGAAGAAAGAGCGGATCGTGATCTGTGGTCCGTCCGGATCCGGCAAATCAACCCTCATCCGCTGTATCAACCGGCTGGAGGAGCATCAGCGCGGCCGGGTTGTGGTGGACGGCATCGAGTTGACCAATGACATCAAAAATATAGAAAAAATTCGTGCGGAAGTTGGCATGGTGTTTCAGCATTTCAATCTTTTCCCCCACCTCACCATCGTGGAAAACCTCACCATGGGGCCGATCTGGGTGCGCAAGGTTCCCAAAAAGGAGGCTGAAGAGACCGCCATGTATTACCTTGAAAAGGTTCAGATCGCCGAACAGGCCAAAAAATATCCCGGACAGCTTTCAGGGGGACAGCAGCAGCGGGTGGCCATTGCCAGAAGTCTTTGCATGGCGCCGAAAGTCATGCTTTTTGACGAACCAACGTCCGCGCTCGATCCTGAGATGATCAAGGAGGTCCTGGACGTCATGATCGATCTGGCGCGGGAGGGGATGACCATGCTCGTGGTCTCCCACGAGATGGGGTTTGCAAAAAGTGTTGCCCACCGGGTTATGTTTATGGATTACGGCCAAATTGTCGAACAGAACACGCCGGAAGCGTTTTTCGAAAACCCCAAACATGACCGGACAAAGTTGTTCCTCAGCCAGATCTTGTGATCAGGTATCCACCAAAGCCATCGCTTTTTCCAACACTTTTCCTTTGAAGCGGATTTTAAGCGCCTCTTTTAACATCTCCATCGTAATAACGGTTTTGAGCCCGGCAAGAATCGACAGGCCGACCAGCGCTCTATCCTGGGATTTGATCCTGATAGCCTGAAAGTCGATGGTTATGATTTTTCCGGCACAGTCCGGGATGGGTACATCGGTGGCCTGAATTACGGTTGTGCCGCTTTTCAGCTTTTTGAACAGGTTCGTACGGCGCGCCACCCCTTCCGGGCCAAGCGCCAGGACAACGTCGGGCGTGTCGATGCCGGTGTAGTCGATGGTCTCGGGAGACAGGACCACCTCGCTGACCGAGTGCCCGCGCAGTACAGTGATGGGGTAGTCATTTTTCTGGGCTGTGTTCAGGCCGGCGGTCAGGCCGGCATAGCAGAGAATCTCACCTCCGGTCACGATTCTCTGCCCGGCACCTCCCAGGATGATAACCTCGCATCTTTTTGGAGAGGGGGGTGAAAATCGTTTTTCTATCTTAATCGGCTGAGGTACGGGCTCCTTTTTCGAAGCTATTGCCCTGTAGTGTTCTCCGTATTCCTTACGGCGGTTGGTTTCGATGGGTCCCGTGAATGCCGGCAGATTAGCCATGGATTCCGCGATCGAT
>JAFDAT010000395.1 GCA_019313725.1 Deltaproteobacteria bacterium | reverse complement strand
GTCAGCAAGGAGATCACCCCCCATGTGGACACATGGGAAGAGGCGGGAGACTACCCCCGGGAACTCCACAAGAAGATTGCCGACCTGGGTTATAATGCCATCGCTTACCCTGAAGAATACGGCGGGGCGGACGGAGACCAGTTTGAAGGCATCGTGGTCAACGAAGAATTCTGCCGCTGTGGCTCTTTCGGCCTTGTCGCCAGCCTCTTCAGCCACGGCATCTCCCTGCCGCCCATTATCAACCACGGCACACCCGGGCAGAAAGAAAAATTCCTGCGCCCGGTGATTGCCGGTGACCGCATTGCGGCTCTGGGCGTCACCGAACCAGACGGCGGTTCGGATGTGGCCAGCCTGAAAACCACGGCCGTAAGGGACGGCGACCACTACATCGTCAATGGCAGCAAGACCTTTATCACAAGCGGCATCCATGCCGACCAGCTCACCTGTGCCGTGCGCACCGGGGGTGATGGCGCCCACGGTATCAGCCTTTTAATCATCGAAACCGACACACCCGGATATTCCACCTCGAAACCTTTGAAAAAAATGGGGTGGTGGGCTTCGGATACCGGCGAAATTTATTTCGACAACTGCCGGGTCCCGGTGGAAAACAGAATCGGGGAAGAAAACAAGGGATTCTACTACCAGATGGAAAATTTCCAGTCTGAGCGCCTGTTCATGGCGGTGGAAACCAACATGATTTCACAGCTCTGCCTGGAGGCGTCCATAAAGTATGTCAAGCAGCGCAAAGCCTTCGGCAAAACCCTTGCCGGGTTCCAGGTCACCCGCCACAAGCTGGCGGAAATGGCCACCCTCGTGGAGGCCAGCCGGGAGTTCACCTACCGGGTGGCGGCTCTGATCAATGCCGACGAGTACAAGGTCAAGGAGGTGTCCATGGCTAAGAACTTTGCCTGTACGGTCAGCAATAAAGTCACCTTCGACGCCACCCAGATTTTCGGGGGATACGGCTTCATGCGCGGCTACCTGGTGGAAAGACTCTATCGCGACAACCGCATCATGTCCATCGGCGGCGGCACCCATGAAATCATGAACGAAATTATCTCCAAACACATCCTATAAAAACAGATTTACCCCGCAGTGAACCGCGGGGCAAATCTGTTTTTGCTCGGTAAAACGAATACCTGCTAATTCCCTTTGAAGGAAGGTTCGCGTTTCTCCAAAAAAGCGGCCACACCTTCAAGGTAGTCTTCGGTTTTGGTGGTGAGGAGAAACTGGTCGGCGTCCATGTGCATGATGGCCTGATCCAATGCCGAGGCGATGGCATTGACACTGCGTTTAACCATCTGGGCGGCCACGGGCGGCTTTGCGGCAAACTGGTCGGCCATGGCGTGTGCCGCTTTCATCAGGCCGGCTGTGGGAACCACTTCATCCAGGAACCCCCAGGCGAGCAGGGTGTCAGCTTTTTCCCTCTTTGCAAGAATAACCATCTTTTTGGCGCGCGCCGGCCCAATCAGGTTCACACACATGGGCAGCGCCACCCAGCTCAAATTCATGCCGATACCCACCTCCGGATAACCAACCCTGCAGTCATCGGCACCCACTCGAAAATCACAGGCCGCAGCGATGCAGGCCCCCCCGCCGACTGCGACCCCGTTGACGGCCGCGATGGTAATTTGATCAATTTCGTAAATGGCCCGGAGCATGCGCGGGCCAAGCTTAAGCAGGCGCAATTTCATCAGGTTGGACGCTTGGGCAATACGATCGAAATTTTTTTTGTCGGTGAGATCGACGCCTGCCGAGAAACAGCGACCGGCTCCCGTAAAAATAATCACGCGTGTCTCTTCATCCTCGTGAAATCCCCGGGATGCATCGATGATTTCCTGCATGAGGTCCGCACTCAAGGTATTTAATTTTTCAGGCCGGTTGAGGGTCACTGTGGCCACATGGCCGGCTTTTTCAATTTTTAGATATTTATAATTTATTTTCATGGTTTGAATTCTGAAAACCGTCCTAAAATTTAATGTATAGTTCTTCATGTTTGGCCATTTCTTGCCAGACATGAAAATCAATTATGAAGCATAAATCGAACATTTCCTCACCGCCAGGGCTGCCTCCTGGAGGGCTTCGGCAAACGTGGGATGGCCGTGGATGGTGCGGGCAATATCTTCCGAACCGGCACCAAACTCCATGGCCAGAACACACTCTGCAATCATGTCCGCTGCGCGGGGGCCGATGATGTGAACCCCCAGAATCCGGTCGGTCTTGCCATGCGCGATCAGTTTGACAAACCCCTCCTTTTCACCCATGCAGCGCGCACGCCCTGCACCTGAAAATGGGTAGGTCCCCACACAATAAGGGATGTCTCTCGCTTTGACCTCCTCCTCGGTCAAGCCCACCGCCGCCACTTCCGGCCAGGTGTAAACCACTGCAGGAATAGTGTCATAGTTGACTTCACCGGCACGTCCGGCAATACACTCCACCGCAGCAATACCCTCGGCCGATGCTTTGTGGGCCAGCATGGGCCCCGGTGTAAGATCGCCAATGGCATAAACCCCCGGAATATTGGTGCAGTAAGACGTATCCACGATCACCTGGCCCGTTTTGGGCTCCATCTCCACGCCAACTTCTTCCAGTCCCAGACCGGCAGTGAGGGGTTTGCGCCCCACGGCCACCAGAAGACGATCAAAGGTCATGCTCTCTTCTTTGCCCGCGGCATCGAGGGTCACCTTGACTTTTTTCACGGTAGACTTGGCACTGGTAACCCGGGTTTTCAAACGCATTTCCAGGCCCTGTTTGCGCAGTATCCGGTCCAGGGCTCTGCCGACCTGGCCGTCCAGTGTGGTGGCGATTTTGGGCAGCATCTCGATAACGGTCACTTTGGCGCCCAGGCGCATCCATATGGAACCCAGTTCCAAACCGATGTACCCGCCGCCGACGACACCCAGATGTTTAGGGACGGAATCAAAGCTGAGCGCTTCCGTGGAACTGACGATCCTTTGGCCGTCGAATGCCAGCCCCGGAACTTCCACGGGTGTACTGCCGGTTGCCAGCAGGATGGAGGTGCCCTGAATGGTGTATGGTTTCCCCTTTTCAGAAGTCACCTCGACGCGGTCTTTGCCCTGCAGACGCGCCGTTCCCTGAATCAATTTTATGCCGTGACCTTCAAGCAGTTTGCGCACATTGGTTGTCAGTTCCTCCACCACGGTGTCTTTCCTGGCCATCATAACGGCCAGATCCAGGCTCACTTTGCCAATTTTGATTCCGTGCCCCGCAAAATGATCCCTGGCCAGGTGGTAGTATTCGCTGGAATCCAGCAGTGCCTTGCTCGGAATGCACCCCACGTTCAAGCACACACCTCCCAACCGGGAAGATTTCTCCACACAAGCGGTTTTCAGCCCGAGCTGTGCGGCCCTTACGGCAGCCACGTATCCCCCCGGTCCGGAACCAATGATAATCAGGTCATAGGTCTCTTTGTCCGGCATATCAGACCTCCAGTATAATCCGTTCAGGATTTTCGATAAAT
>JAFDAT010000060.1 GCA_019313725.1 Deltaproteobacteria bacterium | reverse complement strand
CGACAAATCGATACAATATGATGCCATTCTGGTGGCTGGGGAGGGGGAGGACAGCCACCGTGTATGCGGGCAGCACAAGGCCCTTTTGAAAATCAAGGGCAAGTACGTTATCCAGTACGTAATTGAGACCCTGCAGCAGGTGTCAGCCATTGGAAGCATCTATGTCGCCGGCCCCGTACCCAAACTGACTGCCGCTTTTCAGCGTGCCGGCATAAACCTGGGCACGCCCAAAAAAATTCATCTCGTTCAGCAAAAATCAAACCTGTTCGAAAATGGCTGGCACGCCTTCCTGAACTCCATACCGGGGTATGCAGAAGATCATAGCATGAATTTATCCGCGTACAGAGAAAAGGCCGTGTTGATCGTTCCCTGTGATGCGCCCCTGATAACGCCCCGGGAGATTGAATATTTCACCGGTCATTGCGATCTTGACCGATACGACTATTTCCTCGGACTCACACCGGAACAAGCCATGGCCCCGTTTTATCCCCAAGGCGGCAAGCCGGGCATGAAAATGGCGTATCTGCACATGCAGGAAAAAAACTACCGCATCAACAATCTTCACATGGTGCGCCCCATCAAAGTATTCCAGCGCAGGCACGTCAACACCATGTACGCCTTCCGCTACCAGAAAAATATCATCAATGCCGTCTTTTTGGCGATCTACCTTATGGGCAAGGAACAACCCAGGAGTCTTCAGTTTCTCTCCGGTCTCCAGCTGGCCATGCTGTGCAGGCGGCTTCATTTTCCAAAGCTGACAAAATTCTTCAGCCGCTGGACACCGAAAAAAGACCTGGAGAAAGCAATTTCAGGGTTGATGGATACACGGTTCTGCGGGTTGGAGGTCCCCTATCCCGGGGCAGCCCTCGATATCGACAATGACCGGGACTATCACACCATGGGGATCATGTACGATCAATGGCACAAATATCTAGCGGACCTGGCACCATGATGGCACGATAATCGCCAAGCACTTTCTGCACGAACGTTATATAATATAAATGCAAAGAGTTGGAGATAAGGGTTCAAGGGTCCTAAATAATCGCAATGGGTAAGCGAGCGCATTCATATTTTTTTAATTATCTCCTAACGGAGTTGTGCAATGACACGGACCTCAACCCGTGCGCCAGGTACTGCCAGTTCGCTGATACCGATGGCCGTCCACGCCGGCCAGGGTTCGCTTAATACTTCGTCCCGGGCTTTCATGAACGCCTGTATGTTTTTGTTAAAATTGACATGATAGCTGGTATACTCGATAATGTCCTCGAAACCAAGACCGGCTTCTTTGAGTACTTCCCCAACGGCCTGCCATGCATTTCGAAATTCATCTTCTGCACTTTCGTGAAGGGAATGGTCCGGGTTGGTTCCGATCTGGCCGGAGCATACCAAAAGGCCGCTGCTTTTGACAGCCTGTGAAAAATGGAAAATGCGATAGGCTGATTTTCCGGATTCAGGCACTACTGTATTGATGGTCATTTTTTCCTCCTTAATTTAATCAAATATATTTCGCAGACCTTAACCTGTCTGCCAGAAGTTTTGCAAGACCCTTTCCAGAGTTTTCTTTCCGTCTACATAAACCGGCTGCCATTCTGCGAGAAACATGGACCTGTACTGCGTCTTGGTATAGCACCCCGGGAACACATAGGCGAACTCCCAGCCGGCATTGCGACTCAGTCCAAAGTATTCACGAATCAACTCTCTTTCGGGCGTCGGCGGCGGCATACCCACACTGACCACTACTGCTCCGGCAAGCCGGTCGCCGACCAGGTCGATCCCCTCGCCGAAGACCCCACCCAGCACGGCAAACCCCAGCCGCGTCGCCGTATTTTCCTCGGAAAACTGCCGGATAAAGTCTTCCCTTTCATGCTCGCTCATGCCGGGGCTCTGAAGAACAATGTCCGTATACGGATTGTCATTCGAAAAGACATCATATACTTTCATCAGGTAATCATAGGACGGAAAAAAAATAAGGTAGTTGCCCTTCTTCCGGCTGACAAAAACGGCGATGGTATCAGAAATAATAGCTTTGGTCTGTTCGCGCTGTTTAAAGAAGGTTGAAATCCCGCCCGCAATGGTCAGTAAAAAATTATTCCCTGGAAATGGCGACCGCAGAATCAGCTCTTGCGCCGATGCCTCACAACCAAATATATCCCGGAAGTAATCCATGGGAGTCAGGGTCGCCGAAAAATAAACAATGCAGCGAATCTGACGCATTTTTTCCTGCAGGTGCCGGGAAGGATCGATACAGAAAAGGTTGACGGTAAGATCCTGATCCGAAAAGTCGTAACAGACCGCGTACTGTTCATTGAACATCTCGGACACTTTCAAGAATTTCGTGGATGCAAAGTAAAGATCAAGGACCGCTTCACGAAAGGGTGCTCTGGTGTTGAGCGAAAGCCATGCTTCACTCTCCTTGGCAAATTGCCGCAGCAGCGGTAGAAAATCATCCGGCAGTTCGTTTGCAGAAAAAAAACCGTCGCCGGTATGGCTGTTTCTGAAGTCGGCCATCCACATGTCTACTTTTTCCAGACACCGGTACAACGGCGGCAGCTTGCTTTCCAGCGTTTTACCGGCGTCCAGAAATTGCTGCCGGCTGATACGGGCCGAAAACATCTCCCTAGCTCGGTCCACCAGGTTGTGCGCCTCGTCCACCAGAAACAGGTAGTCCTCAACCACGATTTGAAAAAATCTTCTCAGGTAAGCCTGCGGATCAAGGGCGTAGTTATAGTCGCAGATAATGCAGTCGGCATACAGCGAAAGGTCCAAAGACAGTTCAAACGGGCAGACCCGGTGCTGCCAGGCCATGGTCTCCACAAGGTGCCGGTTCAGCAGGTCGTTGCGAAGTGCGTACTCCAGGGCGGTCTCGATACGATCGTAGTACCCCCGCGCAAATTCACATTCATCACCATTGCAGGCTGCACCGGGCTTGAAACAGATTTTTTCCTTTGCCGTCAGGGTCAGGCACCTGAACCGCAGTCCCCGGTGCTGCAGCGCAGCGAACGCTTCCTCGGCCACCTGCTTTCCGGTTGAACGTGCCGCGAGGTAGAATATCCTGTTTACCCGGTTTTCGCCAAGGGCCTTGATAGCCGGAAATACCGCCGCCATGGTTTTGCCGATACCGGTGGGCGCCTGCACCAGCAGTTGATGATTTTCCCTGATCGCCCTGAAAACCCCGACCGCCATTTGCCGCTGTCCCTTGCGATAAATCGGAAAGGGAAACTCGAGCTCGCCGATCGACGTGTCGCGTATGTCCTGCCACTGTCGGCGCGCATCCGCACGGTCGACGAATCGCGAAACCAGCTCGTCGAAAAATAGTTTCAACGCCTCGAATTCAAACTTCCGACGGATTTCCATGACGGTATTAGACCCAAGCCGTACATAGGTCAGGCAGGTCTCAACCTGCTTCAGGTCATGCACTTCGGCATGCATATAGGCGTATATTTTAAGCTGGGCCCAGTGGTGGGGGTTCGGCTGTTTTTCGATTGCGACAAAATCCCGCGTCGTGCTCTTGATCTCCTCCAGAATATCCCCGTCCGGAAGACGAAAAATGCCGTCTATCCTGCCGCCGATCTCAATGCTGCAGCCCCGGACCTGGACGGTATGCAATATGGTGACTTCCGGATCATACGATTCCGGTCTGGATTTCTGAAGGTGCTGGTGAGCGCGGGTTCCGGCCACCGACCGCCCCGAGCTGAAAAAGGTGCTGGAAAGGTCTCCACCGCGAAATAGAAATTCCACCAGCTCCCGCACGGAAATCTTGAACAGTTTCATTATTTATTTTCACAATATCGAAGGAGGATCAATGCGTCTCTTTTTAGTGTGCAAAAAGTTCTTGTAAACAATTCACTGCCTTGACTTGTGCACTTTGCGAAATCATACCGAGTTTTTGAATCAATCTGGATTTGTCAACTGCTCGTAATTGGTCCAATAGAATCAAACTATGGGAACCCCTTTAATATATCAAGACCTGGCACGAATTAAAGCGCCTCCACCCGGTCAACCGTCAGCGTCACCGCCCCCCAGTTTTCTTCCACTTTCCCGTAAAGGACGTAAGGCCGGTTTCGATCCAGTATGTGGCAGAAACGGTTGTACGCCCCCGGGAAAAAGGTTGTTTCCACAATGCCGCCTTCATCTTCGAAGGTCAAGAACTCCATGGTGTCCCCGTGCCTGGTCCGAACTTTTTTTCCGGTGATGAGCCATCCGGCAAAACCGATGTGCCTGCCCACAAACCGCCCCAGATCAACAGCCTTCACCGACCGGATCCTTTTCAGCGTTTTTTTGTAAAGGGCCATGGGATGACGGTCGCACAAAAAACCCAGTACGGCGTATTCCCGCCGCAGGCGCTCGCGTGCACGCTGCGGCGGCAGAACCGGAGGTGGACTGTTTTCAGCAGTCCTGAAAAGCATCCCGGGCTGTGATTTCTCCGAACGGTCCTTCAACCACTGGACCAGCGCCCACATGAGTGTTGCCCGATTCCCATCGCTGCAAAACGAATCCAATGCCCCGCAGTTGATCAGGGATCGCGCCTCCGTCTCATCCGGGCGCACCCGCTGAAAAAAGTCAGCCAAGCTTCGAAATGGTTTCTCCCGCCGCCGGGCAACGATTCGTTCCCGACACTTTATGGAGAGATCTTTGATCGAAAGCAGTCCGACCCGCACGGCACGGCCACACCCCCACCAGGCGATGCCGCTTTGGTTGATGTCGGGTGGATCTATGTCAAGCCCCATGCGCCGCGACTCGGAAACATAGGCAAACGTGCTGTAAAACCCACCCTGATTGCTGATAACCGCGGCCATGAATTCCGCCGGAAAGTGAACCTTGAGATATGCGGCCTGAAAAGAAACCTTTGCGTAGGATGCACTGTGCGGTTTACAGAAGGAGTATCCGCTGAAACTCATCATCATTTTCCATATTTCCTGGGTTTTCTCTGGGGAGACGCCGCGCATTTTGGCCCCGTCATGAAACCGCGTGCAGTAATCCCGCAGCTCGTGTTCGCGATCCTTCTTGGACATTATTTTCCGCAAACCGTCAGCCTCGGTATGTGAAAAACCGGCAATGGACACGGCCGCCCGGGACACGTCTTCCTGGTAAACCATGATGCCGAACGTCTCGTCCAGCACATCGGCCAGAAAAGGGTGTATGGGGTCCCATCCGCCCCCGTGGAGACGCCGGACATATTCCTGAATGAACTCGTTGGCTGCCGGGCGTATGATACTGCTGTGAATGACCAGGTGCTCGAAATCCCCCACACCCGCTTTTTTCTGCAGAAGCCGCATGGCCGGACTTTCAATATAAAAGCACCCCATGGTGTGACCGAGTGCCAGGGCCTCCTGGGTGGCAAAATCATCCTCCGGTTCCCAGGCGAGTTCGTCGAAATCGATGCCGTTGTTGCGTACGTTCCCGACGGCGTCGCGAATGACCCCCAGGCTGCGATTGCCCAAAAGGTCGATCTTGACCAGACCGGCCTCTTCCGCACCCTCTTTATCCCACTGAATGACGGGAACACCCTTGGGTGCCCGCTCCAGGGGAACATATTCGTCAATGCGGCCGGGGGTAATCACCACCCCGCCGGGATGCACGGATATATAGCGGGGAATGCCCATGATGCGCTGCGCGAACCGCATCACCGCCGGCCACGGTTCAGGGTAAGCCAGGTGCCTGGATTCGGGCCTGTTTTCAAGAAAACGCATCAGGTCTGCATCGATTTCCCGGGCACGAAAGTGGTAGGGCAGCTTTTTGGCGATCCTCCCGGTCTCACTGCCGGTCAGGCCGTACACCTTGGCCACCTCCCGCAGGGCCATGCGCGGCTGAAAGAAAACATGGCTTGAAACCATGGCCGCGTGGCCTTTATACTTGGTCAGCACATTTTCCAGGATGCCGTCACGCTCATCCCAGGAAAAGTCGATGTCCAGGTCGGGCGGGTCCTGCCGGCCGGGGTTCAGAAATCTTTCAAAGTAGAGATTATGTTTGAGCGGGCAGACATTGGTGATCTTCAGACAGTAGGAAACGATGGAAGCGGCCCCCGATCCCCGGCCGCAGGTGCGCGGGCTGCTTCCCACGATGTTCTGCACGACCAGAAAGTACGAAGCAAACCCCATCTCGGAAATGATGCCCAGTTCATGCTCGACTCTTTCCACTACAGGTTCGGACAGTTCGCCGCCGTAACGCACGGCTGCCCCGGCATAGACCGCATCCCTGAGACAGGCATCGGCGTATTGCCTGCTCTTGCCCATCCCATTTCCGCCGTTCCAGGGCGGCAGCACCGTACCGAAGTCAGGTCCGCGGAAAACCAGTCTTTCCGATATTTCCCGGGATGCCCGTAAAGCTTCAGGACATATGGCAAAGCGTTTCGCATACGTATCCGGGTCTGCCAGCCATGCGTCAGCAGGGGCAACATCGCCGGCGTGTAAACCGGACAGGTGGGTATTCCCGTCAATGGCCCGCAACAGGCGGTGAACGGACAACTCCCCCGGATCGAGAAAAAAACTCCCCGGTGTCGCCACAACCGGAACGCCCAGGTACCGGGCTTTTCGGCAAAGCGGATGACTGCCGGAAAGTGGCCTGCGGGGCATATTGGCGGCAACGCCCACGCCCGCATCATGCCATACTTCCAGCAGACCGGCATCCCGGACAAGCACCGCCAAGCCTACGGCCCTGGCCGGCAGGTCCCTTTTCAGGTCAAAAGCTTCGGCCATGTGCCGGCGTGTCAACAGGCGGCAGAGATTGCGGTAACCGGTGTCGTTTTCCACCAGGCAGACGGCCCGGGAACCGGATGCAGGATCAGTCACCTCCGCCCCGATGATGGGGCGCAGCCCTTCCCGCCGGCATGTGGTTATAAAATTCCACATACCGTAGAGATTGTCGGTATCGGTCAGGGCCAGGCGGTCGTAGCCCATCCGAACGGCCGAACGGCATAGCTGTTTTACCGAATTGACGCCCCACATCAGGGAGTAGTGGGATTTGACGTTTAAAGGGATCATGAAGCCGTTTTACGTTTTAGGTTTTAAGTTTTAGGCGGCCACAAGTCTTGACGGTTGTTGGCTAAACCCCATAGTTGCACAAACAACATGGCAAAATAGATCCCATCTTTCTTGCCCCGTCATAGATCGAAGAGCGAAAACGTATGAATTCATAAAGAGGGATATCCAGAAAATGGCTCTATCGATACTACGTTGGACATAATAACAGAACTAACCAGCCTGTCTCATAAATATCCATTGCATTTTTTCGTGGTTTCATCTTTTCGTGATTTCGTGATGAAAGGTCTTCTTCTTTTTCAGTTTTTGCGGTTTCAACAAATTACGCGCGAAGCGCAAATGACAGCCGCAGGCGTAATGACGCGAAGCAAATGACGCGCGAAACGCAAATTGCGGCCGGAGGTGCCAGAGCGCCTTACGCCACCAGTGTCCACCCGATCTGGATCCCGCTTTGTCCGAAACGGCTGCGGATCCGGTCGATGGCAGCAACGATGCTGTCCTGCTTTTCCTTGTCCCGCCGCTCCTCAGGAAAAAGCGCCATCTGGGCCGGGGGAAAAATAAGCCGGTCGCATGTAAGGCGCATGTGGCGAATACGCAGCCGACGTGACCGGGCCAGGTTCAGCGCCTTGCGGGCTGCCTTGAAAAGCATCAAATCATTGGCCGTTGCCGGTTTTACCGCAGACTGGCGGACACATCGCAGCCCGTCCGAATAGTCCAACGCGACGATGATGCGCCGCGCCGCACGCCGCTGCCGGCGCAGCCTTCTGCCGGCCTTTTCGGTCATCCGGTAAAGTGCTCCTTCCAGGACCGCCTGCGTATTGGTATCTTCGTCAAAATCATGGTCGCTGATGACCACCGGCCGTTGTCGGCCGACCGGCAGCACCGGGGACGGGTCTATCCCCCGCACGGTTTCATATACAAACCGGGCACGACTTCCAAAAGGAACCCGCAGGTGCTCCAGGCTCAGTGACGTGACCTGGGATACCCGGGTGAAGTTGAACTCCCTCAGCCGGTTCAGGTCATCTTGTTCGATGCCGGGCACGAGCCAGACCGGCAGGGGAGACAAAAAACCCGCTTCGTCACCGGTGCCCACGACATATTCTCCCGTGGGTTTCACCAGCCGTGTGGCCACTTTGGCCACCAGTTTGTTGGATGCCACCGACCATATGGGATCCAGCCCGAGATCCGCTTTCACCTGCCGGCGCAGCCGCCAGGCAACATCGATAGGCGGCCCGAAAAGCCTGCTCGTCCCGGTGATGTCCACGAAAAGGTGGCCATCGGCATCACCGGCTTCCACCAGCGGTGAATACGGCAGGGCCTGTTTGAACAGGGCCTGCATGACGCGTTCGTAGCGATCCGGCCGGGGGGGCAGGATAAGCGCATCCCGGCACAGGCGCCGGGCGTTGTGCAGGGTCATATTTTTGTGCACACCGCACTGGTAGGCCTCTTCACTCATATCGTAAACCATTGCCCGGGCCGACCCATCGGGGGCAACAATGAGCGGGCGCCCCTGCAGCCTGCGGTCGACAACCCGTTCGACTGCCACGGCAAAATCGGCGATGTTCAGGTGAATGATGGAACGGTCCATAATATAAAAAGGATCCAGGGGTCGAGAATTCAAGTAAAAAACAAAGCGCCGAATATCCAATAATCAATGTCCAATTTCCAATGATCAAGTGCCAATCGCAGTTGGACATTGGATATTCGCTTTATTATCCATATCAAAGGGTGTAGCTCCGTAGCTTCTCAAAAACTTATGGTATAAGGATGTTAGGGTTTTTCTGTAAAATGAAAATTTATATCAGCCCCTGCTCTGCCAGCTGCCGAATCATGGCAAGGGCGTTTCCGGGCGCCTGGGCCCGGACATGGTTGTTGAAAAAAAGCAGCCCGTTCCGGGACTGCCCTGCCATCTGTTCAATCTTTTCTTCTGTCCGTTCGCGCAGTTCTTTCTCCGTGTAGTCATAGTTGAATTGTTTCTGCATGTTGCCGGAACGCCATCCCCGGGCATTGCGGCCATGAAAACGAATGTAGAAAAGATCCGGACTGGTAACGATGTTCAGCCGCGGGAAAAGCCCTTTGAGGTCAGGTGCATCCACCGACACCAGTGCCGTGCCACGCCGTTCCAGTTCCACATATACTCTGTCGGTTGCCCAGGAAGCATGGCGAAACTCCACGGCTGTCCGCAGCCCGTGGAGCTCATCCAGAAGCGCGGCCAAGTACTGCCGGTTTTTAGGTGTCCGCTGGAATGTGGGCGGGAACTGCACCAGCACGGCCGCCAGCTGCCCGGATTGTATGAGCGGTGCGATGCCGTCCCGGTATTGAGCCGCATGCACCCGCCACTGGTCCGCATCGATCTCGTGGGTCAGGTAGCGCGTCAGCTTCGCGGCAAAATGAAAACCCGGCGGGACCAGCCGGCCCATCCGTTCGATGGCCGGGGCCCTGGGCATCTGGTACCAGGTATAGTTCAATTCGATAACGGAAAAGCGCTGTGCGTAAAGTTGAAGCATCTGTCCCGGCTTCGTGCCCGGAGGATAGAACCCGGCATCCAGCCACTCCGCATACGAGTACCCGCTCGTACCCACCCGGATGGAACAGGCGTATTTTGATGTGGGGCGTGTATGTGCATCCTTCGGCATTCAGCGGATACCCTCCGCCCCGCGCTGTATACCCACAACCTTGCCCTGGATCAGCACTTCGCCGAATGCATAACGCGCAGGTCTGTAACGCGGATTTTCGGGACGCAGTTCGATGCAGTCGCCGTGCAGAAAAAACCGCTTGACCGTCGCATCTTCACTGTGGATCAGCACAACCACGATCTCTCCGTTGCTGGCGTACTGGCGCGGCTCGCATATGGCCAGGTCACCGTCCAGAATACCCGCGCCCTGCATCGAATCCCCGCTGATGCGCAGCGCAAAAAGATTCTGCCCGTGGTAGAGGTCGGCATCCAGAACAACACTTCCAGCCCATTCTTCCTGGGCATACATGGGCAAACCGGCCGTCACCTGCCCCACAACCGGAATTTCCCGCCAACGCTGGAGGCCGGAAGTCTCGCGGGCACGGTTCAAAACATGGATTGTCCGGCTGTAACGCCCCTCTCGTTTGACATACCCCTTATCCTCCAAAATTCTCAGACTCTGCGCAATCGCCGCATGGCTCACCCCCAGGTCGGATGCAGCCTGCCGGAGACTTGGCGATCGTCCCTCCCGGTTGATGGCCCGCTGCAGATAAGCAAGCAGATGCGTCTGCTTCGATGTCAATTTGAGTCGCATGGTCTCCTCACGTAAAAAACATTCTGATATCTAAAACCCCAACCCGAATAACCGGAATTGAATATCCAATAATCAATATCCAACGCCCAATTATCAAGTTCCGGCAGGGTTGAAGCCCTGGGCTACATGGCATAAAGCCGACGGTTTTGTAGCACAGGGATTTATCCCTGCTAAGCCGTGCGCTCAATACCGAAATCATACGCAAACATGATTGGATCACTCAATCCAATAATACTACAACTGATCGGGAGATGATCCAAAATTTCTTTTAAGAAACAATATATCGCTATAATGTAAATGTCAATGTAAACATAAATGTATAGTTTTTAACATTTCACCCAAACCATTGAAAAATGACTAAAGTGTTCAGCTGTGACATTCTGGTCAGCGAAGAAACGGTGGCGGGCCTGACCCACGAATTCCCCATGCAACGGGAAAAACCGCACACGCTCAAGGGTTATGCCAAGCCGGTTACTGTGTACCAACTGCTATAAAAAAAGCCATCCGGAATTGTCCGCGGACAATTCCGGATGGCTCTTTTTCAAAAAAAATATGCGCTGCAGGCAGCGCATGATTTGTTTTAAACGGAATCCAGCAATTTTTTCCCGGCTGAAAATTTAACGACATTCTTGCCTTTGATCTTGATAATTTCACCGGTCTGAGGATTGCGGCCCTTGCGGGTTTTACGGTACACTTTCTTGAAAGTCCCGAAGCCAACCAGCGTTACTTTGCCGTTTTTCTTTTTCAGCGCTTTGGTGACAGTGGCCATGAAAGATCCCAGAGCCTCTCCGGCGGCAGCCTTGGAAATACCGGCGTCCTTTGCCATTTGTTCTACCAGTTCTGCTTTTGTCATTTTTCCCTCCCGATTGAAAATAAATAAAAAGATGCAATGCGGAATATAGCTATTTTTCTGCCTTGTCAAGAAGTAAATCCGCATTGGTGCCCGTTTTAATAGAATGTGTTCCGCAAACATCCTATTCCTGCTGCTATTTACGCCCCCCTGAAAAATAACAATTCATGTTGCATGCTTCGTTGTGAGCATCAGGGTATGAAAATTTATGCAACGCAGGGGTTTGCTGTTGACAACCCGTAAGACATTTGAGAGTAGAGCACCATGAATTCAAACACGTATAATATCTATATCCGTTCAGAAGACAAGACCATTTCGGCACAATCGGGCCAGACCCTCCTTGAGGCGTTAGTGGAATCGGGTGTGCTGCTGCGGGCAGACTGCGGCGGCAGAGGCCGCTGCGGTAAATGCAAAATCCAGATCATCAATCCCGGCGATACCGGGACCGACGACAAGCTCCCCGAATCCGGCGTCCTCAGCCAGGCGGAAATCGACGCCGGATACCGCCTGGGGTGCCGTGTCGACATCACGGGTGACATGACCGTGGATATTCCGGAATCATCGCTGCTCACCCCCGAAGTGGCTCAAAAAGGCCCCACGACCCTGCCGGATATAATCCCGGTCTCGCGAACATCTTCTGACCCTTATGGTATCGCCGTCGATCTGGGTACAACCACCATCGCCCTTTATCTCTGCGACCTTAACCTGGGAAAGATCACCGCATCCATATCACTCAGAAACCCGCAGGTAATACTCGGCGACGATGTCATGAGCCGCATCACGGCGGTTTCACAAAACCCCTGCACCCTGAGACGCCTCCAGAAAATGGCCGTCAACGCCATGGAATGTGGGATCGACTCCCTCTGCCGATCTTCGCACATCAATCCAGAAACCATCGGCACCATGGTGATTGTGGGCAACAGCACCATGATCCACATGTTCCTGGGCGAAGACCCTACTTCCATCGGCGTTTTCCCCTATGAACCTTTGTTCAAGGAAGAAAAGACTGTCAGGGCGGACAAGCTGGGCTTAAGGTTCAACCCCTCCGCAGAAATCCGCACCCTGCCGCTCATTTCCGGCTTTCTCGGGGCCGATATCGTGAGCGCCGCCCTGGCTGTCGACCTGGAGCATAAAGCTAAGGGTACGCTGCTGGTGGATGTGGGCACCAACGGTGAAATCATATTTTTAGGGAAAAACGGTTTTTCGGCCACCTCCTGTGCCACAGGCCCGGCGTTTGAAGGCGCCTCCATCCGACATGGCATGCATGCTATATCGGGAGCTATCGACGCAGTTCAGGTGGACCCGGAAACGGGTAAGGCTGCTTGCTCCGTTATCCAAAAAAATCCCAAACAACCGAAAAAAATATCTGGATTGTGCGGTTCCGGGGTTGTCAGCACAGTGGCCGAACTCTTCAGGGCCGGCCTTATTTTAAATGACGGTCGTTTCAACACGGAAAACGCCCCCGATATGTTTCAATATGAAAACGAGTTGCCCGAGTATATTCTTGCCCAGGCCGGTGACACCCTTTCCGGAAAAGCCGTAACCTTCGCGCAACAGGATATCCGTGCGATTCAGCTAGCCAAAGGAGCGCTCTATGCGGGCATACAGATGCTCTGCAGGGAAAAGGGCTATGAACGCCCTGACCGGCTGCTGATTGCCGGCGCGTTCGGGAGCTACATCAAAAAGGAGGATGCCCTGACCATCGGCATGTTCCCGGCGATGGCATCAGACGATATTGAAATCGTGGGAAACGCCGCCGGGGCGGGTGCGGTTCTGAGCCTGTTCGACGACCACTACCGCAAGAAGGCCCAGGAGCTGGTTCGGGAGACCGAGGTCCTTGAATTGGCCCTGCATCCTGATTTTCAGGATATTTTTATCGAATCACTGGCATTTCCAGATTAGAATTCGTGTCTCAGGAAATCGGCAACGTCTCCCCCGGTTCCGGCACGACGACATCGAAACCTCTTTTTTTCAAAAACGCTGCAAATGAGAGGGTCTGCTCCTCTTCACCGTGAACCAGCGCTATGCGCTTGACATTTAAATTGGCGTTTTCGAGGAAGCGCAGCATTTCGTTTTTATCCGCGTGGGCACTGAATCCACCCAGCTTGACGACACGGGCCTTGAGCGGGTAGTCCTTGTTCAGTATTTTCAGTATCGGCGGTGTGCCCGACCTCCCGGATGCTTCGTAAGCTGCGCCCTGTTCCAGCATCCTGCGTCCCAGGGTGTGCGCCGCCATGTACCCAACGATGAGAACGGTGTGTTTAGGGTTGTGTATCTTGTAGCGCAGGTGATGCAGGATGCGCCCGGCTTCACACATACCCGATGCTGAAATGACGATGTGGGGGGATTCGTCCCGGTTCAGCGCCATGGACTCCTCCACCGAACCCACAAAGTGGATCTGATCCATGGAAAATGGATTCCGTCCCCGCCTCAGGAATGTCGCATGCGTATCTTCGTCGTATGTTTCCGGGTGTTCACCGAAAACCTTGGTAATTTTGGTTGCCAGAGGACTGTCTACATAGATGGGCACTTTCTGGACATCGCCCTCATCGTACAGTTCGTGCAGTGTGTAAAGCAGTTCCTGTGTCCGGCCAAAGGCAAACGAAGGGATGAGCACCGATCCGCCCCGGTCGAAGGTTTCTGTCTTCAACCCCGGTTTCAGATCCTGCACCGATTCATGAACACGGTTGCCGTAAGTACTTTCCATAATCATCAGGTCCACTTCCCGGTCCGCCGCTTCGAAGTCGGTTTCGGGATCCTCTATGATCGGTTTACCGAAACGGCCGATGTCTCCGGTATAGCAGACCGTAAAATCGCGACCGTTCTCGCGCGCTTTAATCATGCTGATGGCAGAACCCAGTATATGCCCTGCATCGTACTGCATACAGGTAACATTCTCCCCGATGGTGACCGGATGCCGGTAAGGAACCCCATCGAAATACGTAAGCGCCTGCTCTGCATCGGGCGTTGTGTACAACGGTTCGACACCGTTCAGTTTGTATTTTCTGAAAAGGCCCGCAATGGTTTCCACATCGATCTGGTGTCGGTTTTTCTTTAATATCTTGCGAATATCCTTCTCCTCACCCCGGCCCCCCTTTTTTCCGGAATGAGAATTTTTGATCTGGGAAAGATGAGATCTGATGGTTTTGTAGTTAAGATAGGCCGCATCGGACTCCTGAATGTGGGCTGAGTCCAGCAGCAGGTACTCACAGGCATCCGCCGTGGCCCGGTTGCACATGATACGCCCGGAAAAACCGTTTTTGGTCAAAAGACGCTTTCCGGCGTCCCTGGAACATGCCGCAATCCAGCATGATATGATCGTTGTTCACCGCAATCACGTGCATCGATCCAGTCACTTCCCTCACCGCCCCGTAAAATGTTACCTCCATATTGTCCTCTCCTTCTGATCGCAGTAGCAATATAATATTATTTTTAGCTCTTCTCCATAGGAGTTGGAGATAAGAGTTCAAGGATCCTGAATGATCGCATTGGGTATGCGAGCGCATTCATGTTTAATAAAAATTATTCTTGTTGCCCCATCGTAGCTTGAAAAATGAAGCCGGATTAACCCCAGCGTTGCAAAAGCCGGAGGGTAAACAACCTGGCAAAATAGACGCCATCCTTG
>JAFDAT010000394.1 GCA_019313725.1 Deltaproteobacteria bacterium | reverse complement strand
CCCAGGTATTTCATGGTGACCGTCAGTTCCTCCATTTTCTGCAGCACATCGGATACGGCCAGATCCTTTTCGGTTCCTTCAAAATCCAGAAAAAAGCTGTAGTTGTCCGGTTCGGTGCGTAGCGGCATGGAAGCGATGCGTGTAAGGTTGATGCCGGATTCCGCGAAGAGCTGCAGGATGCCGTAGAGGCTTCCGGCTTTGTGGGGGGTAACGAAAATAATGGACGTCTTGTCACCCACCTTTTCGTAAGCATCCCGGGAAAGAAGTAAAAAGCGGGTGGAGTTGGCCGGGCTGTCTTCAATGCCCCGTTTGATAATTTCAAGGTTGTAGAGTTCCGCGCTCAATTCGCTGGCGATGGCTGCCGCTGCATTGAGGTTTTCCCTGGCTAGCATTTTTGCGGCGCCGGCCGTGTCGTAGTAAGGCCGCGGTTCGAGATGATTGCGCATGAGAAATTCCCGGCATTGGGCCAGGGCCTGGGGGTGTGAATAAACCTGGCGTATTTCCCGGTAGTCCGTAGCTTCCGTGGCCAGGAGGCAGTGATTTACGGTGACTTTGGCTTCACCGATAACCTTCAGGTCCGTAGCGGTGAGCAGGTCGTTTACCTGGGTGACGGCGCCTTCCAGGCTATTCTCAACCGGAACGACACCGAGATCCAGATAGCCCTGCTCGACACCGCGAAAAACATCGGCGAATTCCATGCAGGGGATATAGGCGCCCCCGGGGACCAGGCCCCTTGCTCCAACCTCCCCGTAGGCTCCGTGCTCGCCCTGGAATGCCACCAGGGGCCGGTCCTCCTCCTGGAGCCGTTTGCTTTCCTTGATAATGGTTCCCAGCAGCTGCCTGGAAAAGGAACGTTCGATCAAATCGAGATTCATGCGTTCAATGCGCGCCAGTATATCTTCCTCACGCGCCGGGTCGCTCACGGTTTCTTTGAATTTTTTGGATCGCAGTGCCAGACCCATTCTTTCCTGGAGCAGGACCAGGAGTTCCCTGTCGATTTTATCGATCTGTTTTCGTATCTCGTTCAATTTCATGATAAACCTCTGTTAAAAAAGCCCTGGGTGTATAACCCAGGGCTTTAGAAATAAAAAACCCCGGGTGGCCAGTGATGTCCACCCGGGGTGCTGATTGTTAAGTAGCGTCAGCTGTCCGGATGGACGCATCTAAAGATAAAAAAGAAGCGTCCGAATAGTAGTGTCGTATATGTCGTAGGTCTGCTGCTGTTCATTTTAGTCACCTGGGTGAGGCACTACTGTATTCCTGTGGGGTTGTCAATAATAAATATTTCATTTTCCAGCACCGACAACCGGTAGACTGTGCCAGTGGATATAATTTTATCTTTCGCCAGCTGTTTTGAGTTTGAACATTCTGTTCATATATATTAGAAATATATTTAGATCCAACTCGAGCATTATGAACCCCAATTATGGGGTAAACCCTCAATTCAGGTTGTACCGCGAAAGGGGCCGACATGAAGAAGCGAAGTAGAACCGGATACGATGCACCCATGACCGGTCGTGAGCGGTTTCTGGAGACGATGCGGTTTGGTGCGCCCGACCGGGTGCCCTGCTTTGACGAAGGGATACGGCCGGAAGTCATTAAGGCGTGGCAGAACCAGGGCTTGTCCGGGGAGAATGATCTTTCCAGGATCGTACCCATGGATAATAAAGAGACGATAGAGACCAATCTGTACCCCATACCCGATGTCAAAAGCTGGCCGACAGCCATGGATCAGCTGGAGGTCTTTAAGCGCTCTCTGGATCCTTTTAACCCGAAACGTCTGCCCAAAGGGTGGCCGGAGAAAATCGAAGCGTGGCGCCATCGGGAACATGCCTTGATGCTGTATGTTCACGAGGGCTTTTTCCTCGCTATGGGCGTGGAGGATTGGCGACGATTTCTCGAGGTCATGTATCTGCTGGTGGACCAGCCGGAACTTGTCCGGAAAATGATGCGCATACAGGGTGAGTTTTCCGCCATACTGGCGGAAAGGGTGTTGCAGGAGGTTGACATAGATGCCGCCATTTTCAGCGAACCCATTGGTGGAAACGATCAGCCGCTCATGTCGCCCGCCATGTACGAGGACATTGTCCTCAGGAGTTATGCACCGGTTTTCGAGGTGCTGCATCGGCACGGCGTCGAAACCATCATTTTCCAGACCTATGCCAACGCCCGCATTCTGATCCCCCTTCTTTTAAAATGGGGCTTCAACTGCCTGTGGGCCTGCGAAGTCAATATCGAAACCATGGACTACCTTGCTTTAAGGCAGGAATACGGCAGGGACCTGAGGCTGATCGGCGGCATCGACCTGGATGCGATCCGGCAGGGAAAACCGGCCATACGGTGTGAACTGGAGGCCAAGGTGCCCCCCCTGCTAGAATCAGGTGGATATGTGCCGCTGGCCGACGGGCGTATCCGTGAGGACATGCCGTTCGATCATTATCTGTACTACCGGAAGCTGCTGAACGAGATTGTGTCCGAGTCAGGATAAACCCTAACCACAATGACAGATTGGAACAATCTGTTATCAGGGGATCAGTATACTTGAGCCCTTGGTTTTTCGTCCTTCGAGATCACGATGTGCCCGGGGGGGTTCTGCCGGCGGGTATTTTTGGCCGTCCGTTATTTCCCACACTTTTTCAGCAGTGTGAGTATGTCCCTGCCGAACTCCCTGGCACGCCATTTTCGCAGCCCGTTGATTGCTTCGATCTGCCGGATAGATCCGGGATTATTTTGGGCGATATCACAGATCAGCATTTTCGTGAGAACTATAGACGGGTCGATACCCAGTGATTCAGCTTTGGCATCACGCCAGGCTTTAAGCGCCTTTATGCGATTCGAGACCACCGGTCCCAAGCTGGGGGCTCTTCTTCTGGGGTACACGGGGTGTTGGTTTTTGGGGATTTTCAAAGCGGCTTCAATCGCCGAGATCAGTCCCTGACTGTAGATTTTGATCTGTTTAGGGCTCAAGGCCTGGGCTGCTTTCAACTGTTTCAGGTTGGTGGGTTTTCGATTGGCCAGGGTCAGCAGGGAGGAATTCCCAAAGATTTTGAACAAGGGCCTGTCCTTGGCCATGGCAACGTTGCGCCGATACTGAAGCAGGGCCTCCAGTATGACCAGGTCTTTAGGCTTTAGCCGGCCGGCACCCTTGAAGTTCAAGAACAAGGGGGTGCTGCCGTTGGCTGCCGGCCTGACCCTGCTTAACCATTCACACTCTTCCTTCACCCAGGTGAGGCGTCCCTTCCGGCGGAGTTCCTTTTCCAGTTCTTTTGCCAGCGGTACCAGAAAACACGCGTCCTTGGCTGCATAAGTAACCGTCCCTGAAGAGCGAACGTACATCATAATCGGCCCCATGCATCACCTTTTTGATGTCCCGGTTTTCAAAAAGGGGTTTGAGTAGGCTCATACTCTGGATTTTAAGGGGGTCTACGATGAAGGTGTCCTGTTCCGTGGCCATTTGAATCAGGCAGATTTTTTCTTTGAAATGGAACATGGAGTCCATTTCCATATCGACACCGATGGCCTTTTTATTTTTGAAGCAGTCCAGTAGTTGTCGGAGGCCCTGCAGGGAATCAACCCATTGATAATCTTGGGTGCCTATTTCTTTTTTCTTGACCATATAATGCAATTACCTTAGTTTGTGCCCATTGTGCCTTGGTTGTCTGATTTGGCCGACGGGCATTTGACATTTTAATCTATTACACATTAGAAACTATCGGTACCATTGTCGATATATGCTTGGTTGTGAGCAAATCGATAAAATGGGTATGATGAAATATCGGGTGTTTCTAATGAACGGTGAACAACGATGATCAACATAACACTTCCTGACGACAGCATAAAGTCTTTTGATAAATTGCCCAGCGGCTTCGATGTAGCCATGAGCATCTCCGAAGGCCTGGCCAGAAATTGTGTGGCCATGGAACTGAATGGGACGATCGTGGACCTGTACCGGACAATCGGTGAAGATGCCCGGGTGCGGCTGATCACCACCAAAGACGAAGAGGGGCTGGCAATCCTCAGGCACAGCGCGGCCCACCTCATGGCCCAGGCCATTCTGCGGCTTTATAAAAATGCGAAATTAACCATCGGGCCTGTTGTCGGGGATCTTTTTTATTATGATATCGACATGGAACCTGTTTCCGAGGATGATTTTGCGAGGATAGAAGTGGAGATGAAAAAACTGGCCAAAGCAAAACTTCGCATCGAACGCAAAATGGTTTCAAAAAAAGAGGCGCTGGATTTTTATAAGGAGGAACCCTACAAACTGGAGATGATTGCAGACCTCAAGGATGGGGAGATTTCTTTTTACGAGCAGGGTGAGTTCACCGACCTGTGCCGCGGCCCCCACCTTCCCCACACCGGGTTTATCAAGTCCGTGAAGTTGATGAAGGTTTCCGGGGCGTACTGGCGTGCCGACCAGAGCCGGGAACAGCTGCAGCGAATCTACGGCACCGCTTTTTTCGACAAGAAGGAACTGAAAAAGTATCTCAACTTCATCGAAGAGGCCAAAAAACGCAATCATCGCAAGATCGGTGAAGCGCTGGAACTTTTCAGCTTCCACGATGAAGCGCCGGGAATGCCTTTTTTTCACGCCAAGGGCATGGAAATCTGGAATGTCCTGCTGGATTTCTGGCGGGAGGAGCACCGGGCTGCAGGGTATGTGGAAACAAAGACGCCCATCATGCTGGAGCGGACACTCTGGGAGCAGAGCGGTCATTGGGAAAACTATCGCGAGAATATGTACACCTCCACTGTCGATGAAAACCAGTATGCCATCAAGCCGATGAACTGCCCGGGGGGCATGCTGGTGTATAAAAACAGGCCCCATTCATACCGGGAGTTTCCCATTCGGGCATCGGAAATTGGGCTGGTGCACCGCCATGAAATGAGCGGGGTCCTTTCGGGGCTTTTCCGGGTGCGGGCGTTTCATCAGGATGATGCGCATATTTTCATGACCGAAGACCAGATTCAGGATGAAATTTTCGGGGTCCTGAAGTTGGCCGAGCGCATTTACGGAATCTTCGGCCTCGGGTTTCTTTTGGAGCTTTCAACCCGACCGGAAAAGTCCATCGG
>JAFDAT010000059.1 GCA_019313725.1 Deltaproteobacteria bacterium | reverse complement strand
ATCGGCATTGCTGATAATAATCGTAGAGGGCCTGTTATCAACTGTTCCCAGGCCTTTAACGGCCAGCGGTTTCCCAGCCACTCTGGGATGCCGGCTTATCGCTTCGATCTTGCGGGCGTACCCGCTCATCCCCTGCTGCACGGCAAATTCACGGCTGACAAAGGCCGAGCCATACACCTCCCTGGCTTTTTCATCCACGATAACCGGCGCCATGGCCGGGGAAAACCGAATTCCTCTGGCATCGACCACGAGCCCGGTGAACGCTTCCGCGGCAGTATCCGAACTTGATTCCTGCGGTGTATCATCGGGCGCATTTTTTTCGCTGGACACGGTTTTGATGGACTCGATCTGTTTGATTTCTCCAGGCAGGACCAATTGGGCAAAGCCCCCGTGCATGTTCATCTGCATGGTGACTTCGACGGTCCCGTCCGAAAGGTATTCCTGCTTGGTGGGCTTGACGCCCTTCATCAGGCTCCTCACCTTGGCCATCATGATGTCGCTCTGGGCTGCGATGTCCCCGACCGACGTCAACGAATCCACCCTTGTTTTCAAAACAAGGCCCAGCATGTTTTGCACGGCAAGGCTGCGTGCCTGTTCCAGCGCTTTTTCAAGCTCTTCTGCGTTTTTGGCCTCACTTTTTTCCGGAGGTGCGGCCACACCGCTGGACGTGAGCAAGCCGGTGGACCAGTTAATCTGACCGTGCTCGAAGGTTTCAATGAAATCAACTTGTTCTGCCGCCAGGCCAGTACCGCACAAGACCCAGCAGCACAGGGCCAGCACGATCATCGGCAGGCAGCCTGTTTTTTTCGGTCCGGGTATGCGGTTTCTGTTCATGGGATGACGGTTTCTGTTCGGAAATATTTCGGATACGGTGTTGGATTCAATTATATTTGCCTAATTTTGTTGACCTTTTTGCGCAATATAGTGTAAGAAATTTCCGATGTCAATAACAAGACTCATCGGCCGCAGAACCATACGCTCCTTCAGTCACATCACGACACTGCTCACATTTGCATCCATGCTATTGCGAATGCTTTACCGACGCCCGGGGGAGGGGCGCACCCTGGTTCGGCGTGTAGCCCTGGAGCAGATCTATTATACCGCCGTGCAGGCGCTGTTCGTAATCATCCCCGTTGCTTTGATTATCGGTAGTGCCATCATCATTCAGTTCAGCAAATTGTCCGGTCAATATGATCTGGGAAACATTGCGGTAATACTGATCGTCAGGGAGTTGGGTCCCGCCATCACAGCCCTTTTGATCATATTGCGATCCGCCACGGCCGTTACCATCGAAACGGGTTATATGAAGGTGCTGCATGAGATTGATGCTTTGGAGATGTCCGGGATCAATGTATTGTGGTTTATCTGTATTCCTCGTTTGGTTGGCATCACCACCGCTATTCTGTTCCTGTTCGTGGTATTCGACATCGTTGCCATCATCGGCGGGTATGCCGTGGTGTGGACGGTCACCTATTTGCCGGTGGGCAATTTTCTCAGACAGATTGCCGGGGCCATAACCGTTGCCGACATTGCCGTGGGGTTGTTCAAAGCCGTTTGTTTCGGTATCACCATAACCGTTACGAGTACGTACCACGGTTTGAACGTGCAGAAGCAAATTACCGAAATTCCCGTGGCGGCGTCCAGGGCCGCTGTCGAGTGTTTTTTTTATTGCCTGGTGATCAATGTATTGATTTCAGCCCTGTTCTACCTTTAGGGATGCTATGAAATGGATTGAACTCGAAGATTACGTGCTGCCGGTCTCAGGGGAAAGCCCCCGACTCGAGAGATTCAGCTTTTCTATCTCCAAGGGAGATGTCTGCTGGCTGGATACCGGGGTCACCGAATATGCCCATCTGTTTTTCAAGGCCCTGGCGACGCTGGCCTATCCCCTTGAAGGGCGCTATCACTTCGTGGGGGAGTGCCTGGATTTCTTGAAGCCGGACAGCATTCTGCAGGTTAAAAAGACCATCGGGTACATCACGACCCCTTCGGCATTGATCAGCAACCGGTCCCTCAGGGAAAACCTGACCCTGATGCGGAATTACACTGACAACGATCTTTCCGCAAGAATCGATGACGAAACATTTGACTTGTGCCGGCATTTTTCCATCGCGGATAAAATCGACCTGCGCCCGGAAGACCTGGAGCAGGCCGATATGCGTTCGGCGATAGTGATCCGGGAAATTAGAAAAGCCACCCGGCTGCTGCTCCTCGAAAAACCCGAAATCTACCTGGGGCATGCCGGATTTTTCCTGTACGACTGGCTGTTGCGAAGCCTGATGGATAAGGGCGTGCCGGTGGTGTTCACCTCGGACGACAAGAATTTTATTGACAGTGTGTCCAACAGGGCTTTAGTGCTACACGACGGGCGGTTGCACGAAAGGCAGTAAGACCTATGTCGTTGCATAAACAACATGGCAAAAGTATGAATCCGAAATTCAAATACAGCGTGATGGAAAAGGTCGTGGGCATTTTCATGCTGAGTATCCTGATACTGCTGCTGTCCACGGTCATTCTGCTTGGTCGGGGGAAGAACTGGTTTCAGAAATACAACATGTATTACACGTCGTTCAATGAAAGCTACAATCTGCAGCCCGGGGCAGCCGTAAAGTACCTGGAAACCGATATCGGCAAGGTGAAAGATGTCCGGCTCGTGGAAAACCGGGTGGAAATCCGGCTGGCCATACTGGAAGAATATGCCTCGCGCATACGCGCCGATGTGGTTGCAAAGGTCGAAAGCCCTACCTTTATCGGGTCGGAATACATCGCCGTTATACCCGGGTCCATCGATGCCCGGCTGATTCCACCGGGGGGAGAACTCACGTCAGCGGCCAGGAAAAACATCTTCGACTATCTTGATGAATTCGAAGTGGAAAAAACCGCCAGGGCCCTGGCGATTGCCGTGCAGACCTTTTCGTCGTTGGTAGAGGATTTCAAGGACCCGGAGGGGCCGTTCCTGTCCGCCCTTGACAACTTCAACCGGACATCCATCCACGTCGAAAACATTGTCCGGCGCATCGAAATGGGAGAGGGCACCGTTGGCAGGCTGTTGAAATCGACCGAACTGCTGGACTCGGCGCTGGACAGACTCAACAAGGTGGACGCCATCCTGGATCCCCTCGCCGAAGCCAGCGCTAAAACGCCCGAAACCATGGACATGCTGCAGGAGAGTCTTGCTCAGATTGACGGGCTCCGAGCCGGCCTGGCACACAACATGGCCCTCATACAGGACCTGCTCGAGGTGATGCAGGCCAATATGCCCAGGCTGGAAAGCATTCTGAAAAATGTCGAACAGGGAAGCCGGAATATCCCCGAGCTGTCGTCATCTGCGGTTCAGGGCATCAAGGAAGCCCGGGCGGAACTTGAAAAAGTGGATGATATCATCCAGGCGCTGCAGAAAAATTTTCTGATTCGCTCCAATCTCCCGCCTGAACCGGTGGGCCGAAATACCGACGCCAACCTAAGAGAATAACGAAAAGAATAATAGAGCAAGCCCCGAAAAAAGGGCTTGCTCTATTATTCTTTTAGAGAACGGCTCTGCCGTATTTATTTATTCCAGCAAGAAAACCGGGTCCTTTGGGCCTCCGGCTCGGAGAGCCAGGTCAGAGCCCTTAGGCTCTGCCGAAAACCGGAGAATAAAATCCGAAGCACTAATGTCGAAATCCTAAACAATATCCAATGACCTAAATTCAAATGATCAAAACAAACCTCCAGGCATCAAGACAAGGGCGCATGTTTGGAGCATTTGAGCCTTCAAAATTTGGATTTGTTTCGAATTTCGATATTCGGATTTAGGATTTCATGTCCGCGTAAAGCATAAACCTTAAAACCAAGCAAAATCTTTGGTCACTTCCGCGCGGTATTATATACTTTGGATATCTTCTGTCTTCACGCAGCAAACTGTGGGGAATTGGACCCAGCGGAGGTTAAACTCTTCCTCCTGACCAGCGTAATTTAGTTTTGAGTACAACATAGTAGGTGTGCTCCGGCAGAATGATCATGTGCACGGGGTGGCGGTCCTTGCGGACCACAATGGTGTCCTGCTCGTCAATTTCAAGCCCGGCCTGCCCGTCGAACGTCAGGATGATGTCTGATGCGCCCTTGGCCAGTTTGAGCTTGATACAAACGGAATCCGGCACGATCAACGGCCGGTTGGTGAGGGTGAAGGGGCAGATGGGTGACAGCAGAATGCTGTCCACCGCCGGATGCACCACCGGCCCCCCGGCTGCCAGGGAATAAGCCGTGGAACCCGTTGGGGTGGCGATAATGAGGCCGTCGGCCCGGTATTCGGTCAGGAACTGGTCATCGATAAAGGTTTGCACATGGGCCAAACGGGCCAGGGCACCCCTGTTGATAACCACGTCATTCAGAATCGTTTTCCGGATGGTTTCCGTTTCCCCCCGCAGAATGCTTACCAGAAGCCGCATGCGTGGTACGGTTGTAAATTTTTTCTGCAGTACCGACTCGGCAGCCTGGGTCAGGTTGCTCTCGGTAGTGTCGGCCAGAAAACCCACCTCACCGAATTTAACCCCCAGCACGGGTGTGCTGCTGTTGCCGATCCAGCGCACCGCACTTAAGAAGGTTCCGTCGCCGCCGAGGACAAATACGCAGAACAGGTCGGATGGTGCGGCGGGCATGGGGTCCCGGTTTTTTTGAGGATCGGGTGATGGGAGGTCCTTGCGGATCACCTGGACCGATCTTGCGCTCAGCCAGGCCTCAAATGCATCCGCTCTTTTGCGGACGGCCTTATCCGGTTTTACGACCAATCCGATTTTTTTCAAGGTTTGTCGACCCCCTCAGTGATATTTATCCTGATCTGGAATTCTTCTTATAGCGCTCATTCGTAAACAGCAATACCAAAATGCATTACAGTGCCGTTATTGTGGTAAAAAATGCATATCGATGTGATCGGACAGCTATTTTAGCTTGACTCAGACCCTGCATCGGTTTATTAAATTCAGGTTTGTTAGGGAATTATTTTCACCAAACTCATATTAGGAGGAAAATCGATGATGAAAAGACATTTCGGAAAGGTATTGATTGTAGCGGTAGCGGCTTTGTTTATGACGCTTACGGTATCCGGCGTGGGCCTTGCGGACACCATTAAGCTGGGCGTGGCTGGGCCGCACAGCGGGGACCTGGCATCTTACGGAATTCCGACCATTAAAGCGGCCGAACTGGTCGTAAAAGATATCAATGCCAAAGGTGGTGTTCTGGGCAAACAGGTGGAACTGATTGTCGAAGATGACGTCTGTAAACCTGAAGTTGCCACCAATACCGCCACCAAGCTGGTAGGCGAAGGCGTTAACGTTGTCCTGGGACATATCTGCAGTGGCGCCACAAAAGCCGCACTGGGGATTTACAAGGACTCCAAAATTGTGGTCATGTCTCCGTCGGCAACCAATCCGGCTTTGACCCAGAGCGGTGACTACCCCAATTTCTATCGCACCATCGCCTCCGACGATGCCCAGGCCAGACTGGAAGTGGATTTTGTTCTCGATATTCTCAAGGTCAGTAAAATTGCCGTTCTGCACGACAAGGGCGACTACGGCAAGGGCTTGGCCGAATTTGTCAAGGGCTTTCTGGAAGCCGACAGCCGGGCAGAAGTCGTGCTTTACGAAGGCGTCACGCCCGGGGCAGTCGATTACTCCGCCGTTGTTCAGAAGATCAAGCGCAAAGGCGCCGATGCGGTTATTTTTGGCGGGTATCACCCCGAAGCTTCCAAAATCGTGACCCTGATGCGCAAGAAAAAAATTGGTATCCCGTTTATTTCCGATGACGGCGTAAAAGACGACACCTTCATCAAGGTGGCCGGCAAATATGCCGAGGGCGTTTATGCAACAGGACCGATGGATGTGTCTTCCAATCCCATGGCTGCTGCCGCCAACGCTGCTCATAAGGCCGCTTACGGGGAAGACCCCGGTGCTTTTTTCCTGAATGCCTATGCAGCGGCGCTGGCCCTGCTCAACGCCATCGAACAATCAGGTTCCACCGATTACGATGCCATCTCCAAATCACTCCAAACCAACCTGGTCGACACCCCTCTGGGGAAGATCAAGTTTGACAACAGGGGCGATGCAACCGGCGTGGGTTTTTCCATGTACCGCGTGCAGGATGGTGTCTATATCGAATTGAAGTAATTCAGCCATAAAGAAATCCGTTGGGGGACAGGCCGTTCGAGGCCTGGCCCCTGACTTTTTCTGGAGCCATAAAAGCAGCACAAGATTTTGTTTCCGGAGTCTTTAGGTTAACGCATGGAATATTTTATCGAACTTTTTTTGGGGGGATTGACGCGAGGGAGCATTTACGCCCTGATTGCCCTCGGATACACCATGGTCTACGGCATCATCCAGTTGATCAATTTCGCCCATGGTGAAATATACATGATCGGAGCCTTTACGGCCCTGATTGTGGCCGGTATTCTTTCCATGCTCGGCTGGAATCCCGTCGCCATTCTCATTATCGCCTCGGTGATTGCCGTGGTCTATTCGGCCTCATACGGCTGGACCATCGAGAAACTGGCCTATAAACCCCTTCGCCAGGCGCCGAGGCTCTCCGCCCTGATCAGCGCCATCGGCATGTCCATGTTTCTGCAGTACTATGTACTGCTGGCTCAGACATCCAACTTTTTGCCGTTTCCCAGTTTGATTCCCGACTTCAAATTCATGGAGCCTATCGAACACATCGTCCGTTCTTCTGAAATCGTTATTTATATAACCACCGCCATCGTCATGGTGTTTCTGACCTTTCTGATCAAATTTACACGCATAGGCAAAGCCATGCGGGCCACGGCTCAAGACCGGGACATGGCCATGCTGGTCGGGATCGATGTCAACAAGGTGATATCGTTTACCTTTATCATCGGATCGGCAACAGCGGCAATTGGGGGCGTCCTGGTCGCTTCCCATACCGGTCAGATCAACTATTATATCGGATTCATAGCCGGGATCAAAGCCTTTGTCGCGGCCGTCCTGGGCGGTATCGGCAGCATGCCGGGTGCGGTGCTGGGCAGCCTGGTGCTGGGCATGTCGGAGAGCTTTTTCACCGGTTACATCTCCAGCGACTATGAGGATGTTTTCGCGTTTCTCTTCCTGGTATTCACCCTGATTTTCAGGCCTTCCGGAATTCTGGGAAGGAGCGATACGGACAAGGTATAACATTGCTGCACGATGTTATTATACGCGGCTTACGCCGCTAAAAAAATATTTTATATAGTGAACAATGTTTAGTTTTAGTGAAATAAAAAAATCGCTCCTGATATCGTTGTGGTTCATGTTTCTGACCTTTCCGATTATGGTCATACGGGTGAATACCATCTATAAAACCATTGAATGGCGATGGGATCGGATGATTATGGTGGGTGTCGGTTCGTTTTTCCTCTCTTTTCTCTGGCGATTTTTCATCGGCAAAAAAGAGACCGGAAAAAAGAAAACCGACACCGGTGAGGTCCAGCAGCTGACATGGATCCAGCGGCTGACGGAAAATAAAAAAATCTATCTACCGTCCCTGGTTGCCATTTCGGTCTTTGTCGTGCTCTTTCCGTTCGTGTTCTCCATGTACCAGACCAATATCATGACCACGGCCCTCATTTATGTGGTAGTGGGGCTGGGCCTCAACATCGTTGTCGGCCTGGCCGGTCTTCTGGACCTGGGCTATGTGGCCTTCTATGCTGTCGGCGCTTATACCTATGCGCTGCTGAATCAGCATTTCGGGCTCGGTTTCTGGACCGTACTCCCGTTGGGCGCCGCCATGGGATTTATGTTCGGCGTCATCCTGGGATTTCCGGTACTGCGGCTGCGGGGCGACTATCTGGCCATCGTAACCCTGGGATTCGGAGAGATCATACGTCTCATACTGGAAAATTGGAATGCGTTCTCCAGCGGCCCCAGCGGTATTGCCAATATCCCCCGACCGGGACTTTTCGGACTGCACCTGTCCCTTCACCAGAACATCATCTACATGTACTTTATAATGATCGGGCTGGCGATTTTCACCATCTTCATTGTGGGACGCCTCCAGGACTCGAGGCTGGGCAGGGCCTGGATTGCCCTCAGGGAGGATGAGGTGGCATGCCAGGCCATGGGGATCGACAAAACAAGAACAAAGCTCAGCGCATTTGCACTCGGTGCGACGTGGGCGGGAATGGGTGGTGTCATGTTTGCCGCAAAAACAACATTCATCAACCCCGCCAGTTTTACCATCTGGGAATCGATTATCATTCTCTGCGTGGTCGTGATAGGCGGCATGGGATCCGTTTTAGGCGTGATCTGCGGTGCCATGGTTCTTATTCTGCTGCCGGAATATCTCAGGGCCTTTTCGGAATACCGCATGCTCCTGTTCGGTGCCATTCTTGTGATCATGATGGTGTTCAGACCGGAGGGTATTATCAGTAATGTCCGCAAAACCTACAAGTTTGAAGGACTAAAAGACAACAACAAAGACAATTCATAATATGGAACCGATTCTCGAAGTAAAGGAATTGACGAAGGATTTTGGGGGCCTCCGCGCTCTCGACCGGATTGACCTCAAGGTGCATCGAGGCCAAATCGTGGCCCTCATCGGCCCCAACGGCGCCGGTAAGACCACCTTTTTTAACTGCATCACCGGTATCTATCAGCCCACCAAAGGGGAGATGCTCATTTCACCCGGTGGAAAAGAGAAAAAAAGTTTGAACGGACTCAAGCCGAACCATGTAACGAAAAGCGGTCTGGCGCGTACATTTCAGAACATACGCCTGTTCCAGAATATGACGGTGCTGGAAAATGTCATGATCGGCCGCCACTGCAGAATGCATGCCGGGATACCCGGTGCAGTTTTCAGAAACCCGGCCACGATGAGGGAAGAGAAGCAGGTGGTTGAGGACAGCTATCGTTTACTGGAAAAAATCGGTCTGGAACAATATGTGAACGAGTATGCCAAGAATCTTCCCTACGGTGCACAGCGGCGTCTCGAAATTGCCCGGGCCATGGCCACCGAGCCTTTTATGCTGCTGCTGGATGAGCCTGCCGCCGGAATGAATGTGAAGGAGACCAAGGAACTGGATGACCTCATCGTGCAGATTTGCCATCAGGAAAAAATATCCATACTGCTCATCGAACATGATATGAAACTCGTCATGAGCCTCTCCGACCTGATTTATGTGGTGGACTACGGAAAAAAAATTGCAGAGGGGACACCGGAAGAAATCAAGAACAACCCCGATGTAATCAAAGCATATCTTGGAGAAGAAGTGGATGCTTGAAGTCAAGAACATCAAAACATATTACGGAAATATCCAGGCCTTGAAAGGTGTCGACATCCAGATCTCCGAAGGGGAGATCATCACCCTGATCGGCGCCAATGGTGCCGGCAAAACCACCACGCTCATGTCTATTTCGGGCATCGTTCCCCCACGTTCCGGAGAGGTGCTCTTTTTGGGTCAACCGATCAGCGATCTTCAACCCAATGAGATCGTATCCCTGGGAATCTGTCAAGTGCCGGAAGGCAGGCGCATATTTCCCTACCTGACCGTTAGCGAAAATCTTGACATGGGAGCATTCCTGAGAACGGACAGCGCCGAGGTTAAAAAAGATCAGGAATACATATTCGAACTCTTCCCGATTCTTGCCGAAAGGCGAAACCAGGCCGGTGGAACCCTGAGCGGCGGCGAGCAGCAGATGCTGGCGGTGGGAAGAGCCTTGATGGCAAGGCCGCGTCTCCTTCTTCTCGACGAACCCTCTCTCGGCCTGGCACCCCTGGTCGTCAAACAGATTTTTGAAATCATAAAAAAGATCAACACGGAAAACAAGACCACCATCTTCCTGGTGGAGCAGAACGCCAACCTGGCCCTGAAGGTAGCCCATCGGGGATACGTCATGGAAAACGGCAGGATCACCCTGTCTGACACCAGTGCCAACCTGATGGTCAACGAAGATGTCAAGAAGGCTTACCTGGGTATATCATGATACCCTCCCGATTCATTGTGTAAATTGTTAATCTCTTCTTTTTTACTGGTTTGACCTGGCCGGATAAATGGTATGTTGAAAATCCCGCTCTGTGCTCTGTTGTCTGTTTTTTTGCTGCTCCTCTCCCTGCCGTTGCTGTCAAATGCCGATGAACCGGGCGGCTCCGACCTTACCCAGAATGCCCGGGACAATGCTACGGAAGAAGCTGTGGAGCAGACGGCAGAACCCGTATCTCCGGCACCCAGGAAAGCGGGGAAATCGGGCCTGGGCATCACGCCCTTTCCCGTTATCTACTATACGCCGGAAACCAGCCTGGCCATGGGCGGCGGTGTGGTGTTCACCTACCGGGACAAAGACCAGCCGGCGGAATCACGCCCGGACAACCTGCAGATCATGTTTGCCTACACCCTGAACAACCAGTTTTTCCTCAACCTGGCCCCGGAGAAGTACTTCAACGAGCAGCGCGGCAAGTTTTTTATGAACATCGGTTATTTGAACTGGCCCACAAGCTTTTTCGGGATTGGGAACGCCTCGGGGATCGACCCGGAGGAGATCGAAGAATTCGAGGAGACCTACACCGACGAAACCTTTATGCTGCAGCCCTGGCTTACCCATGAGGTCATGGCCGATCTCAGCCTGGGACTCACGCTGGACTGGAAAAACAGCAATGTTTCTGATGTCGAGCCCGACAGTATCCTCGACCAGGGTGTTCTTACGGGTTCAGAGGGTGGGATTCGTTCGGGCATCGGCCCGGTGATGACCTGGGACACCCGGGACAATCTTTTTTCCCCTTCCAGGGGGAGCTGGCATAAAGCCTGGGCCTGGATTTACCGGGACTGGATGGGAAGCGATTTAGCGTATGATTACTATGCCCTGGATCTGCGCCACTACCAGCCCATGCGTATAGACAGCGTTCTGGCGCTGCAGGGTTTCGTGGCACTGACCAGCGGCGATGTCCCTTTCAATGAGTATCCGACCCCCTTGATGCGCGGGCTTTATGAAAATGTTTTTACGGACAATAACATGGTGACCATCAGGGCCGAATATCGGTTCCCCATCAAAGGGCGCTGGGGCGGTGCCGTGTTTGGTGCCGTGGGGGATGCTTTCCCGGATGCGACGACCCTGGAAGAGATCGATCCGAAAATTGCCGGGGGCGGCGGCCTGCGTTTTGCGCTCAACAAAAAGGAGAAAATCAACGTCCGGCTGGATATTGGCGTTAGCCGCTACGGGGTTTTTCCCTATATCATGCTGCAGGAAGCCTTTTAAATTTTCAGGGTGGCAGCTTCATACGAAGCTGCCGTCCTGAAAATTTAAATTGCCAGAAAACGCCTCAGCTGATAAAAACGATCCATGAGCCCTAAAAAACGTTTCATATTTTTATCGGTTGCGGGGTTTATTTTTGTTGTGACGCTGATGGCCCTGTGGTCGCTGTTACCCGGTTTTCTGGAAAGCAGGATCCTGCCGGAACTGGCCCGGCAAAACGGCGTCGGCTGGCAGTCCGGACGGATTCATCACATCGGGTTGACCGGTTTTGATGCCGGGCCAATGATTGTCGGCCGCGAAAACGAAACCGGCCTTGTCGTGGATGCCGTGCATGTGAGCTACACGCCCTTTGGATTGTTTCAAAAACGCCTCGAAAGCATAACTGTCAGCGGTCTTAGCCTGAATGTGTCCGTCAACGATGAAGGTATCGTGATTGCCGGCATCGATTTGGAAAAACCGACCCCACCTTCCGGAAAAGCGTCGGCGAAAGCATCCGCCGGCAGCGCCGTGGCTGTCGGCAGGATTCGTATAAGCAGCGCGGTCCTGAATCTCTTCCTGGAAGGCGAGACGTTGCGGATCCCTTTCGATCTGACCGCCCGGTTGGAACCCGCCGGAACCATCGATGCCATGCTCACCCTGCGCCCCTGCGGTGAAAAAATCCTGCTGTCCACAAGGTGGGAGCAAACCGGTTCTCACGGTGCCGTGTCATTGACGGCAGCATCCCTGTCGCTGGAAAAGCTGGCAGCCATGGTCAAGGCGCTGCCGCCGGAATTGACGCTTTCGGGGGATATCGACCTGCAGGCCGGTGCCGCCATCAGCCTCAACCCGCTTAAGATCGAAGAGATGACCGGCAGCCTCGATGCAACAGCCTTCAGGGTAGCTTATGGTGATATCAGCCTGGGAACACATCCTGCCGGAAAAGAAACGGATACCGCCTTTCACCTGAGCGTACGCCAGGTAG
>JAFDAT010000393.1 GCA_019313725.1 Deltaproteobacteria bacterium | reverse complement strand
GCGCATTCGGCAACAGCATCATCCGGGGGGCGGGAGATACCAGGACCCCCATGAAGTTTCTGCTGATCCAGACGTTTGTCAACCTGGTGCTGGATCCGCTGTTTATTTTCGGACTGGGGCCGGTTCCGGCCATGGGTGTCTTCGGGGCGGGCCTGGCAATGGTCGTGTCACGGGTGGTGCTGGTGGTGCTGGTCTTCCGTCATTTCATATCCGGCAAATCAAATGTGGTGCCGGTGGTTAAAAAATTTCGATTTGATTTTTCCCTGATAAAAGAGATCCTGCGCATCGGCATACCATCCACGATTACCTTCATGAGCTCATCCATCGGACTGATGCTGTTTATGAAACTGGTGTCCGGCTATGGCCCGCTGGCCATAGCGGCCTTTGGCATCGGCGGCCGGGTAGAGAACATCGCTATTCTGCCGGCCCTGGGCATGTCGGGCGCCATCCTGACCATTGTCGGGCAGAATTATGGCGCCCGGAAACTGGAGCGTGCTCAGAAAACCATTCGAAATTCAATGCTGCTGCTGGCGCTGTTCATGCTGTCGGTGGCGGGGGTGTCGCTGCTGTTTGCAAAACCGATCGTCTCGATCTTCACCCAGAACACGGAGGTGGTGGCACTCAGCGTCGATTTTCTGTATATCCGGGCGCCTTTCTGGGCTTTTATGGGGGTGCGGATGATCATCGGTGCCGGGTTCAACGGGGTCGGCAACCCGAAAGTGGGCCTGCTGACCCTGCTTTTCGGCCTTTTTGCGGTGGGCCTGCCGGCAGCCATGGTTCTGCAGGCAAGCCTGGGACTCAATGCCGTCTGGCTCGGCCTGTCGCTGGCCAATCTTTCCGGGACCATTGCGGCTTATGGCATCTATCGGTGGCGGTTTCCCAAAGGCCGGGAACACGGGGCTTGACATCCTCAGCCGGCCGATCTCCGGGGCTTACCGTTTTTCCGGGGTGAAAGCCAGGCATAAGGACCTTTTGCTGTCCGGCGGTTTTTTTGGTTACCGGTTTTGTGGCCTGGTTGCTGCTGCGTACGGGGTCGTATCGGCTTGCTGCTGGTTGAAGCCGGGGTATGATAATTGAAATCCGCGAGGGTGCGCTGTTCCACCGGCACACCGACCGCCCTGTGGACGGCGTTCACCATTTGCCGGTCTTCATCGGTTATCAGGGTAAACGCTTCACCGCTGTTTTCAGCCCGGCCGGTCCTCCCGATACGGTGTATGTATGTTTCCGGCGTCGCGGGCATGTCGTAGTTGATCACGTGGGAAACATTGGAAACGTCAATACCGCGGGCGGCAATGTCCGTTGCCACCAGCACCTGATATTTACCCGATTTGAAACCGTTCATGGCGTCCTGACGCCGTGTCTGAGACAGGTTGCCCTGCAGCGAGGCTGAACGATAGCCGGCTTTGGCCAATTTTCCATCCAGTTGTTTGGCACGGTGCTTGGTACGTGTGAATACCAGGACGGCTTCTGTGCTCGTTTTTCCTAACAGCTTGAGCAGCAGTGCGGTTTTCAAATGCCGGGCCACAGGGTAAAAGGCATGACTGACCGTTTCCGCCGGCGCGTCATTGCCCACTTGAATTCTGACCTGGTTTTTTAAAATATCGTCAGCCAGACGCCGTATTTGGGCGGGCATGGTGGCCGAAAACAACAATGTCTGGCGATTGGGTCGGGGCAGATGGCTTATAATCCGGCGAATATCCGGCAGGAAGCCCATGTCGAACATCTGGTCTGCCTCGTCCAGCACAAGCACTTCCACTTTGGACAGGTTCACGGTCTGCCGCCTGATGTGGTCCAGAAGCCGCCCGGGGCAGGCAACGACAACATCAGCACTTTTCAGCAACTGAATCTGTTTCTGAATTCCGACACCGCCATATACCGTAACGCTGCGCAAGCCGGTTTTGGCACCCAGGGTTTCTGCGGCCTGATGAATTTGTTCCGCCAGTTCACGGGTGGGGGCGACGATGAGGGCGCGCACACGTCCGCGTTGGCCATGCAGGAGCCGCTGTAAAATCGGTAAGATAAAGACAGCGGTTTTTCCAGTGCCGGTTTGGGCCAGACCCATCAAATCACGGCCCTGCATGACTTTGGGAATGGCTTGGGTTTGAATGGGCGTCGGGGTGGAATATCCAGCGGCTTGAATACCCGCTGCGATCTGGGGGTGGAATGAAAATGTTTTAAAATTCAAATGATGAAATTCCTTATAAAGGTTAACTGGAGGATATCACGGTGGAATAAGAAATGGTTCCTTCAGAAAAAAAATTGCTCCGCCAATTGAAGGCGGAGCCTCGTTGAATGATGTTAAAATAACACGTATCGATCTAAAAGCAAGTTTTTATTATTACAGCAGGGTTTTTATTACAAATATCGGGTTATATGACTTCGGATTTTTTCTTTTTTTTGATTTCATCAAGGGTTAAACCAAAATCTTCCAGGACGCGCTGCGTGTCCTGGCCGGGTACCGGTGGCGCGGTCTTAATTTCCGGCGGGGTTCTGGAAAACCTCGGCGCTGGTGCGGGCTGGAGCACGCCCTCCATTTCGACAAAGGTCTTTCTTGCCTGATTGTGGGGGTGCTCGGGAGCCTCATCAAGGGAAAGCACCGGTGCGAAACAGATGTCGGTTCCCTCCATGATGGCGCACCACGCGTCGCGGGTTTTGGTTTTGAAAAGGGCTTCCAGCTTGATTTTAAGGTCGGGCCACCGGGTGAAGTCGAGCTGGTTTTCAAATTCCGGGTCTTCGATTTCGGCCAGTTCCAGTAAAAGGGCGTAAAACTGGGGCTCTATGGAGCCGATAGAAATGTATTTTCCATCGGCGGTTTCATACGTGTCATAGAAGTGCGCCCCGCTGTCCAGCAGGTTGATCCCGCAGCGATCCATCCACAGCCCTGCGGCTTTCAGGCCGTAGATAATGGACATGAGGGCAGCGGAGCCGTCCACCATGGCGGCATCCACGACCTGGCCTTGGCCTGTTTTTTGGGATTCAAACAGGGCGCAGACCATACCGAAGGCCAGCATCATGCCTCCGCCGCCAAAATCTCCCACAAGGTTCAACGGCGGTACCGGTTTTTCTCCTTTTCTGCCGATGGCGTGCAGTGCCCCGGACATGGAGATATAGTTGATGTCGTGGCCCGCGGCTTTGGCCAGCGGCCCTTCCTGGCCCCACCCGGTCATGCGGCCGTAGACCAGCTTGGGGTTGCGCTTCAGGCAGACATCTGGTCCCAGGCCGAGTTTTTCCATGACACCGGGCCTGAATCCTTCCTGGAGGGCATCGACCTGTTCGATTATCTTCAGTGCGGTTGCCACGCCTTGGGGTTTGCGCAGGTCGATGAAGACCGAACGCCGGTTGCGTGTGAGGATGTCGTATTTTGGCTCGGAGAGCGACAGACCGCCTTTGCGTTCAATCCGCACGATGTCCGCACCCATGTCCGAGAGCATCATACCGCAGAAAGGCCCCGGTCCGATGCCTCCGACTTCGATAATTTTCACCCCTTCAAGTGGTCCCACTTAGCCCTC